>JAQVCQ010000175.1 GCA_028689715.1 Lachnospiraceae bacterium | reverse complement strand
TTTGGAGGAGAGAACCAACAGATCCGGTTATTGGAAAATGAAGGGATTTTTGTAAAAAATGGAAGGGTCGATTTGTCAAAATACGGATGGAAAAAAGATGTATTTTAATTGATAAATTCTTCACATTTTACTTGCTTTTATATTAATAAGAAGGTATAATCTCATTGTTTTGTGGATAAATTATATATTATGGAAAGTTGGTAATTCGTTATGAGAAAAAAAATCACCATCGTAGGCGCTGGAAATGTTGGCGCATCAATTGCGTATACCCTTACAATTGACGGTATGGCATCAGAAATCGTTTTAATCGACATCAACAGAGGAAAAGCTGAGGGAGAAGCAATGGATATTCTTCAGGGAACAGCACTCTGCCCACCAGTTGACATTCACGCAGGAGATTATGAAGATGCAGCAGAATCAGACATTATCGTAATCACATCCGGTATTCCTAGAAAACCAGGACAGTCCAGACTTGACCTTGCACAGAATAATGTTAACCTGATGAAAGAGATCGCACCTAAGCTTGTCAGCGTAGCACCAGATGCTGTTTACGTTATCGTAAGCAATCCTGTAGATGTTATGACATATACATTCTTAAAAGTAACAGGACTTCCTGAACATCAGGTAATTGGTTCCGGTACCATGTTAGATTCAGCACGACTTCGTTCTATCATTGCAGAAAATGTAAACATCAATCCAAAGAACGTACACGGTTATGTACTCGGTGAGCACGGAGATTCTTCAGTTGTTCCATGGTCACTGATCACTGTTTCCGGTATGGAACTTGATACATACTGCAATACACTTGGAATTAAAATGGATATGGATCTTGACAATATTGCAGAAGAAATGCGTACTTCAGGCGCAAAAGTAATTGGTCTGAAAGGTGCAACTTACTATGCGATCGCATTGTCAGTAACAAGAATCTGTGACTGTATCATGCGTGATACAAATTCAGTACTTGCTATTTCAACCATGATCAACAACCGTTATGGAATCAACGATGTATGTTTAAGCTTACCTGCAATCATTGGTAAAACAGGTATTATTGAAGTAATTAACCCACCACTTCTTCCAGCAGAAGAAGAGAGACTCCAGAATAGTGCAAACACATTGAAAGCACTGATTACTGATCTTGCAATTTAATCTGAGGTCCCCAGATAATTTGAATATAGAATGAACTATATTAATAAAATGATAAATGGAAAGGATGGAACAAAAATGGATTACGCAGCAGAGTCATTAAAAAGACACAAAGAATGGAAAGGTAAAATTGAGGTTATCACACGTGCACCTCTTACAAATAAAGAAGACCTTTCACTTGCATATACACCAGGCGTTGCACAGCCGTGTTTAGAAATTCAGAAAGATGTTAACTTGAGCTATGAACTGACAAGAAGAGCAAATCTTGTTGCAGTTGTAACAGATGGTACAGCAGTATTAGGACTTGGAGACATTGGACCAGAAGCAGGTATGCCTGTTATGGAAGGAAAATGTGCATTATTTAAAGCATTTGGAGATGTTGATGCAATTCCTCTTTGTGTTCGTTCAAAAGAAGTGGATGATATTGTAAATGTAGTACGTCTTACAGCAGGCAGCTTTGGCGGAATTAATCTTGAAGATATTTCAGCACCAAGATGTTTTGAAATCGAACGTAAATTAAAGGAATGTTGTGATATTCCGATTTTCCATGATGATCAGCATGGTACAGCTGTTGTTTGTCTTGCAGCAATGCTGAATGCATTAAAATTAACAGGTAAAAAAATCGAAGAGATCAGAGTCGTAACAAGTGGAGCAGGTGCTGCTGGTATCGCAATTATCAGACTTCTGATTGCTATGGGTCTGAAAGACGTAGTTCTTTGCGACCGCCAGGGTGCGATCTACAAAGGCAGAGACGGACTGAATGATGAGAAGATCGAAATGGCAGAAATCACAAATCATGAATGCCGTAAAGGTACTTTGGAAGAAGTTTTAGTTGGAGCAGACGTATTTATCGGCGTTTCTGCACCTGGATGTGTTACACCTGAAATGGTCAAAAGCATGAGCTCAGATCCAATTATCTTCCCGATGGCAAACCCAACTCCGGAAATTATGCCTGATATCGCAAAAGCTGCTGGTGCAGCTGTAATAGGTACAGGAAGAAGTGATTTCCCTAACCAGATTAATAACGTACTTGCATTTCCGGGTATTTTCAGAGGAGCACTTGATGTAAGAGCAAGTGATATCAATGATGAAATGAAGATTGCAGCAGCAAGAGCAATTGCAGGCTTTGTAACAGATGATAAACTTTGTGCTGACTACATCATTCCAAGTCCTTTTGATGAAGGTGTTGCACAGGCAGTTGCAAAAGCAGTTGCTCAGGCAGCAAGAGATACAGGAGTAGCTCGTATCTAATTTTACTATGAGAACCACATTCCATATGGGATGTGGTTTTTTTATATGGTTTTTTAAAAATGATTGACAGTCAGTTAATTATGTAATATATTACATATAAATGTAACATGTTACATAAAGACAAATAGATCTGAACTTAAAATTGGATTCAAAATGTTTCAAAAAGGAGAAAAATGCGGAGAATAGGGAAAATTGCGTTATTGATTTTATTTATGATCGTATTTTTAGGATTTATCTTGATTATGTCTTTTATGAACAAGATAAAAAATGAAAGCGATCAGTTATCTTATCCGGAGATCAATATGAGTGAAGTGGATGATGGTACTTATGAAGGAAATGCAGAGATAACACTTGTTAAAGTATCGGTAGAAGTGAGTGTGAAACAAAATAAGATCGAGAATATTATGATTACAAGACATGATAATGGAAAAGGGCAGAAAGCAGAGACAATCACGAACGTTATGATCGAGAAAAATGATTATCAGGTCGATGGTGTAAGCGGTGCAACAATGTCAAGCGATGTGATTCGTGCTGCGGTTGGAAATGCACTCTTGAAGGGGGTGAAGTAATGAAACGTGACGAAGTGAGGAGCAGATATGATAACAGACATTTCTTATTTGGTCTGTTTTTTTCTTTCGGGAATCGTTTACAAGCAGCAGGAGATGCATTTTATGATGAAATTACTAGTAAACAGTTTTTTTTATCAATCTGCCTGGGTATCTTTGGAAAGGAAGCACCAACACTTGGTGAACTTGCTGATGTATTTGGCAGTTCACACCAGAATGTCAAACAAATCATTAATAAGATGGAAAAGAGTGGTTATGTGATAACTTTTACGGATCCGGAGGATAAAAGAAAAGTAAGAGTGAAAGGTACGGATAAGTTAAAAGAGCTTGGTGAAAAATATAGTGAAAAAGGAACCTGGTTCTTAGAACAATTATATGAGGGTATTGATGAAAAGGATCTTGAAGTCACCTGCAAGACTATGGCTGCA
>JAQVCQ010000174.1 GCA_028689715.1 Lachnospiraceae bacterium | reverse complement strand
CACCGGTTTTCCAGCTGCAAGAGCCTCAATTAAAACAGTCGCCCCATTGGGAACATCATTTTTTTCTAATATTGGGATTAAAACAGCTTTCGAATTACAATAGTAATCCCTAATTTTAAGTTCTCCTGCGATTCCTTCCTCGCGCAGATTATATATTTCGATGTTATCTTCACAATTGCTTTTGTATTTTTCAAATTCATATGAGCCGTTTCCAAAAATTTTTAGTTTAGAAGACAATTGCCCAAACGCTTGAATAAGAGTCTCATAGTCTCTATTAGCACTCCCCGCCGCCATATAGTAATCTTCGGCACGCAATCCATCGATTTCCTTTGATAAGCAATTGTCAAAATAATCCAAATCCGCCCCCCAGCACACTTGTACTCGATGTTTATGCGGTACATTATAGTCTTCGAGAGCGATTTCTAATATCTTCTTCCCAGGAAATACAATTTGATCTATTGAATAAAACAACACGTTCCTTTCGATTCGTAAAAAAAGGCCCTTGGCCATTCTCACATAATTCGTATTGTATGAAAAGTGGTTCATCATTAATATCGGTAGTTTAACAAACTTCATTTTTCTTAGTATTCCTAAGAGTAATGCATGTCTATCAACTGGATAATAAATCAAATCAAATCCTTGTTTATGTAGATGGCAACACATCAACTGAATCATGATTGATCTTGCCTCATCTTTAAAAAATAATTTGAGCACCTTATAAAACAGTGAATTTTTATTATGTGTTATTACTTCTATATCATATTCATTCTTCAAGTCAGCATACCCAAACGTTAATGGCGTTGAGGCTCTAATTCCACCATTTTTATCATCATATTTCCGGAAATCCCATATACACATAATGGCTATTCTTTTCATTTGTTCTCGTACACCTTTATCCACGTAATCGTAGCCCTTGTTCCTTCTAATCTGGTAAAAGGCATATCAGGAGCAATCTCATATGTATTGCGCATATCATTTGTACCATCATTTGTCATATTTCCAAAGCGAAAAGATTGCATTGGAAAGTGAATATGGAACCATCCAAGAAAATCTCCAAACTTTGCAAGTGCATTCACAAACCATACCGGCATAGTCGGAACCTTAAATCCAAGCTCGGTTGCAATTTCATCCGCCCATTCATTAATCTCGTAAGCAGGCTCATCACCAATATAAAATACCTTATTAATCTCTTCTGGTGTTTCATTGAAAAGAAGTTGCTCAATCTGATATATCGAATTTCCGATATATCCATATGTCTTATAGCATTTGATATGGCCTATATGGAAATACATTTTTCTCATTACTATATCAAAGAAATTGCGATAGGGAACTCCAAACCAAGGTCCCCAAATTGATGTCGGTCTAATAATACACCAATCACAATCTGGTTTATTTTCCCACACTTTTCTCTCGGTCTCTACTTTACTTTTGCCATACATTGTATGAGGACAATAGTCGAACTGGTCCTTTATTATATATCCGTTTCTAGTTACAAATTTCGAGGATGTAATAATTGCCTTTTTAAGATTCGGAAGTTTGTGAAGAATTTTCATTAAATTCTCAACGCCAACCACATTAGCTGCATAATCATCAAGTGTTTTGCCATCAAGATCTGTTCTCGCGGCAAGGTGGATAATATAATCTGGCTTAAACGCTAACACAGCATTTTCAAACTCGTCATACTTTGTAATGTCTACTTTTTTCCAAAAGTTCACTCTTTTCTTGATTTTAGGAGGTATACAATCAATATTACAAACTTCGTATTCCTTGCAGATCAAGTCCTCGAGCAGGTTAGTTCCAATAAACCCAGATGCACCTGTGAGAAGAATTCTTGTTTTCATATAAAATTACCTTTCCTATTACAGTTCCTTAATTGACTCAATATACTTTCTTATGCTGACATCTTTGGTCAAATATGTTTCCAGGTATTTTCTTCCATTCAATCCCATTTTCTCATACTCATCAGTATCTGCTTCTTCAAGATAAAAGCGGATTATTTGTTCTATGCCATCATATTTCTCTGGTTCGCAACATTTCCCGCAACCTATTTCCTCTATCAGATATCTAATTTCGCTACCCTTTTCAAGGACACCAATAATAGGTTTTCCTACACCCATAATTCCATATGCCTTTGACGGACAACTAACTCCTTTAATACCTTTTGCATTTACACACCAATGAATATCTCCGGAATTCAAAGAGTAAATAAGATCCTCTTTATCCTGATATGGGATGAATACCACATTATCCAAATTATGTTTATTAGCATATTTCTTAAGGTTCTCAAGCACGGAGCCTGCCCCTACAAAGGCAAACGCCATTTCTCGTCCATCTGCAGACTTTGTTCCAACCTTAAACTTTCCAATAACCTTAATAATATTTTCCAGATCATAGTAGAGCCCTATATTTCCGGAATACATAATAACGAATTTACCATCAAGATTATATTTCTTTTTGAATGCCACTACTCCTTCGCTATCATTCGGCAATGGATAAACGTCCTTCTCATCAATCCAATTATTGATCATGGCATATTTCGGTACATTTTTATCATTGAATCTATTCTTGAGCGTATCAACAAGATCTCGACCAACAGTAATCACTAGGTCACTGTGTCTACAGCTAAATTTATCCAAAACCATCATTAATTTGAGAATCAGCTTATTCTTACTGTATCCTACTGCTATAACCTGTTCAGGATTAAAATCCTGAATGCAATAAATCATCTTAGCTTTTTTCTGCCATTTACCAAGTACACCAAGCAATCCACCAAGAATTGGAGGCTGAGATATAGTAAACACATAATCTTGCTTACCCGCTTTACGGCTTGCCCCTAAAGCACCAAAGAAATAAGCTACAATATTCCTAATGCGACTAAGTTTATTACTCTTTCTGAATTCAGGGACTCTTACTCGAATAATTCTCACTCCGTTGAGTTCCTCAAAATAATACTTCTGAGTCTTATATCTATCTTCTATTATTCCTATATATGAAGGAACAACACAAATAACCGTTACATTAAACTCACCCAGCATCCCTTCAGCCTGGTCCTTCAAAATCTGACCTGTGGCTGCCGTGTCAGGGGCATAATAATGCGCAAATATCAGTATTCCCTTTTTCATTCTTATCAAACTCCATATTTCAACATACCAGTTTCGAAGAAAAACATTTATCAATTACTCTTTCTATAAAGGTTGCCACGAAAGAACATAACAGTGAGCTTCCCACTAAAGAAATAAACATAAAACCTGCAACTCCACTCATAGAGATATAATTTTTACCTAAATTCCACGTGCATTTTTTATTAGCTTAAAAGAACACTATTTCAAGAAGAATTTAAACTGATACTCCCACATTGTAACATTATTTACCAGCACCTTTCAATCTTTTTCAATAAATTAT
>JAQVCQ010000173.1 GCA_028689715.1 Lachnospiraceae bacterium | reverse complement strand
GGGTGTGGAGGAAAAGAGGAAGCGGTGGCAGAAAGCGGGAAGCCGATCGTTGCGGTAACGATCATACCGGAACAGACATTTGTTGAGGCTGTGTGTAAAGATAAGGTGGAGATCGTTACCATGGTACCGCCGGGAAGCAGCCCTGAGACATATGAACCTGCGCCGATGGAGATGGAACAGTTTTCAGATGCTGATATTTATTTTTCAATAGGTGCGCCGATCGAAGAAACATATATTCTTCCGTTTGCGGGAGAGGTCAAAACGGTTGGGTTGCATGAGGCAGCAGCGCAGAAATACCCGGATAGGTTATTTGAAAACGGTGACAGAGATCCGCATATATGGCTTTCTCCGAAACGGGTCATGGTCATGGTCGACAAAATTGCAGAGGAAATGAGCATTCTGGATGAGGCGAATCGTTTATTTTATGAGCAGAATGCGCGGGATTATAAGAAAGAGCTGGAAGAGACGGATACTGCAATCAAAGAGGCACTGGCAGGTGTGAAGAATCCTAAGTTTGTTGTGTTCCACCCTGCATTTGGATATCTTGCAGATGATTATGGATTAGAAATGTTCTCTCTTGAAGAAGAAGGAAAAGAAGCAACGGCAGCGCATTTGCAGGAAATGATAGATCTTGCAAAAGCTGAAAATATTAAGGTCATCTTTTATCAGGAAGAAATTGACAGCAGCCAGTCAGAAGCCTATGCGGAAGAAATTGGCGGAAAGACAGCCGGTCTGGAACCGCTTGCAGCTGACTATACTGAAAACCTGAAGAAAATGGCGGCTGTGATGGCGGAAGCAATGGAGTGATAAGTGCATGAATAACATGTTGGAGATAGAAAATCTGTGTGTCAACTATGGTAACACACCAGCCTTGCAAAATGTAGATCTTGTGGTGGAAGAAGGAGAATTTCTTGGTATCATGGGACCGAACGGGGGAGGAAAATCGACTCTTTTAAAGGCAATGCTTGGTCTGATCAAACCATCAGAAGGAACCATCCGTTTTACGACGGGGACTGATGGGAAACAAAAGAGAATTGGGTATGTTCCGCAGTTTGCTGTAATAGACAGGAGATTTCCCATAACAGTAAAGGAAGTAGTTCTGTCCGGACATATCATCCCGGGGCTTCATCCCTTTTTTAAATATTCAAAAGAGGATGAACGGGATACCATGATGCAGCTCGAGCGAGTGGGGATGGCAGATCTTGCTGACAGGCATATCATGGCGTTGTCTGGGGGCGAATTCCAGAAAATGCTGATTGCAAGGGCGCTTGCGGTTCAACCGGAACTTTTGCTCCTGGATGAACCTACTGCAAGTGTAGATGCAATGTCGAGAGAACAGATATACAGACTTTTAGGGGAACTGAATCGTGAAATTACGATCATTATGGTGACACATGATATGATGGCTGTTTCGAGTAACATTAACAAACTTGCATGTCTGAATGAAAAACTGGTATATCACGGGGAACCCGAACTGAACGAGTCTGTCGTGAATAAATTATACGGATGTCCTGTAGAATTAGTGGCGCATGGCGTTCCGCACAGAGTTTTGAAAGAGCATGAAGGAGGGCATTGCGAATGTTAGAAGCATTATTTACCTATCGTTTTTTGCAAAATGCACTCATAGCAGGCTTGCTTGCCAGTGTTGTCTGTGGGATCGTGGGTGTCATTATTGTTGAAAAAAAATTAATCATGATGAGTGGCGGTATTGCGCATACCGCATATGGTGGAGTCGGATTTGGATATTTGATTGGCATTGAGCCGATCATTGGAGCTTTTTTGTTCTCAGTAGCATCTGCATTTGGAGTAGGATATGTAAAAAGAAAAGGTAGTGTGCAGTCGGATGTTCTGATCGGTCTGTTCTGGTCGCTTGGAATGGCGCTTGGAATTTTATTTATTGCACTGACTCCTGGATATCCTCCTGATATGAATTCTTATCTGTTTGGTAATATTTTGTCTGTTACGAGATCTGATCTATATCTTATGATCGTACTGACAGTGATCGTAGTTGCAGTGATCACAGTATTTTTCCAATTGTGGAAAGTTTATCTGTTTGATGACGAATTCTCTCAGATCATAGGAATCAGATCAACAATCATGGAATATATTCTGCTTGTGCTGGTAGCACTAACGATTGTTGTACTGATCAGGGTCGCCGGTATTATTTTAGTACTTGCATTGTTGACAGCGCCTGCGGCAAGTGCTGGTCTGTTTTCTAAGAATTTAAAAAGCAGAATGATTCTTGCTATTGGTTTTGGCATGCTGTTCTGTATCAGTGGACTTGCAGTTTCTTATGTGTTAAATATAGCATCAGGTGCAAGTATTGTTATTATTTCTGTAGTTTTTTATTTTATCGCATCAATGATCAAGGGGGTGCTGTTCAAATGAAAGATCAAGAATTATTTGAGATGGAATTAAAAGAGAACGGTCTGAAAATAACCAGAGCCAGAACAGCGATTCTTGAAATACTAAAAGGATCCTGTCATCCTCTGGCAGCAGAAGAAATTTTTCTAAATTTAAAATCAGAAACCTTAAAAATGAATCTGTCTACAGTTTACAGGACGCTTGAAACGCTGGAAGAAGCTGGACTGATCACAAAGCTTGGTCTGGTCGAAGATAAAAAATTGTATGAATATAATGGAATGGGGCACAGGCATTATCTGGTCTGCCTAGGTTGTAAACGTATCATTACAATTGAACACTGCCCTTTGCATGAATATGAAAAACAATTAGAAAAAGATACAGAATTTGCCATAACCGGGCATAAACTGTATCTTTATGGTTACTGTAAAGAGTGTGCCCGGACTATGAATTAGTCAGGGCTCTCAATTTTTTCATATCAAGAATCGAGATGCCACCACGTGAAAGTGATACAAGTCCTTCCTGCGAAAAATATTTTAACATTCGTGTTACGACTTCACGTGCGCTTCCCATATAGCGGGCAATCTGTTCGTGTGTCATGATAAGCGTATCTGTATTATTTCGAATGGATTCATCGATTAGGAAAGTAGCGAGCCGCTTGTCGAAGCTGATAAATAATATCTGCTGCATTGCCCACATGACATCTGAAAAACGTTCTGCAGTGACTTTATAGGAAAAGAGTTCTGCATAAACATTCTCCCCAGCGACTTTGGAAAACACATGAGAGCTGATCAGAATTGCATCGGTGTCAGCGTCGGCATCCAAATGGACATCAAAGGTGATGTCATTCAACACACAGGAGGCTGACATGATACAAACGTCTCCGGCGTCCAGACGATAAAGAGTGATCTCGCGTCCTTCCTCTGACAGCATATAAGCACGAAGTGTTCCTTTTTTTATCAATATCACACCGAGGCAGTTACTTTCGCTGTTATGGAGCGAGGCGCCTCTGTCGTAATGAACAGTATTGGATGCCAGAAGCAG
>JAQVCQ010000172.1 GCA_028689715.1 Lachnospiraceae bacterium | reverse complement strand
AAAATGTATCCTTTACTTTTCTTCCTGTACCCACTAAACTAGTACTTATTAATATAGAAGAAAGAAGGAATTACCATGTTTCGATTATGGGCCAAACTATGGAAAGAAAATCGCTTACTGCAGGATACTGTAATCTGTGATGATAAAAATGATACCAGAACACATAAAATATTTAATGCGATCGATCAGGTATGCACCGAATTCGACCTGAGTAAACCGATCTGGCTCGATCATAATATCACAGATTTTAAAAAGCATGCTAAAACACGCTTTTCATCGGATCATTTTGTAGATGAAATCAGTTTTGACTTTCTTGAAATCCATATTATTGAAGAAGATTAGGCATCTAGCCGCCTTTGTATTTTAAGAAATTATTAATGAATTGAACCCATTGACATATCCCTCCTCTTGTTATAGTATGATTGTATAGTTGATGTAGTAATCAATACTACATCATGCATCAGGAGGGATATTATGCAAATTACAATTCGCGAACCAGGTAGTGCACTCACACATTTTATAGCCATGATGATGGCTTTGTTTGCTTCCACACCGCTTTTGCTCAAAGCTTATGCTTCTCATACTCCATTTGCTCTGACTGCAATGTCCATCTTTATTCTAAGCATGATCGCATTGTATGGAGCCAGCACTTTATATCACAGTCTGAATGTTTCTGCACATATTATTAAAGTATTTCGTAAGATCGACCATATGATGATCTTTGTGCTGATTGCAGGTTCTTATACCCCCGTCTGCATGATTGTTCTGGGTGGTAAGCTTGGTTATACACTTCTGGCTGTTGTATGGGGCATAGCGATCAGCGGCATCCTGATCAAGGCATTCTGGATCACTTGTCCAAAATGGTTCTCTTCTATTATCTATATTGCAATGGGATGGGTATGTGTCTTTGTATTTGGCAGGTTGCTTACAACTCTTTCCACCTCAGCTTTTGTGTGGCTTCTGGCTGGAGGGGTCATTTATACGATCGGTGGTGTAATCTATGCTTTGAAGCTTCCAATATTCAATGCAAAACATCATCATTTCGGATCACATGAAATATTTCATTTGTTTGTTATGGGCGGAAGTGTCTGTCACTTCATATTTATGTATCGCTATGTCATCACACTTTGATACAAATAATACGATGCATGAATCCGATTCACCCATCATGATAAAATAAGCTCCGGTCACTGAATGCTTCCCCTTTTATTACAAATTGGGGCAGCTACCAGTACCGGAGCTTTTCTATTGATATTGTCTTACTGCATATATTTTATTTATTATATTCTATTTCTTCAAACTAATCTTCATAGCCGTTTGGGTTGCCAGACTGCCATCTCCAGGAATCTTCGCACATTTCGCGGATTCCTCTCTCTGCTTTCCAGCCAAGTTCTTTAAGTGCCTTAGATGGATCTGCATAACAGGTCGCAATATCTCCCGCTCTGCGTGGTTTGATTTCATATGGGATCGCTACACCAGAAGCCTCTTCAAAATTTTTCACAATATCAAGAACACTGTATCCCTGACCTGTTCCTAAATTATATAGGCACAGACCTGCTTTTTCTTGGATTTTAGAAAGTGCTTTGACATGTCCTAGCGCAAGATCGACAACATGGATATAATCTCTGACACCTGTTCCGTCATGCGTATCGTAATCATCGCCAAATATACCAAGCTGTTTTAATTTTCCAACTGCCACCTGTGTAATATATGGCATGAGATTATTAGGTGTTCCGTTAGGATTTTCTCCGATCATACCACTTTTATGCGCACCGATCGGATTAAAGTAACGAAGCAGTATGACGTTCCACTCAGGATCTGCCTTCTGTATATCTGTCAGAATCTGTTCCAGCATTCCTTTTGTCTGTCCATAAGGGTTTGTAATCTCCCCTTTTGGGCATTCTTCTGTGATCGGTACAAAAGCCGGTGACCCGTATACAGTTGCTGATGATGAAAAAATAATATTCTTCACATTATGCTTTCTCATGACATCAAGTAAAACCAATGTTCCCGAAATATTGTTGTAGTAGTATTCCCAGGGTTTGGCTACTGATTCCCCTACTGCCTTAAGTCCTGCAAAATGAATACAGGAATCGATCTGTTCTTTTTGAAAGATCGCTTCCAATGCTTCTCCATCCAAGATATCTGCCTGATAGAATGTGACTGGTTTTCCTGTGATCTGTTCCACTCTCTGGAGTGATTTTTTACTGGAATTTGCAAGATTATCCACTACTACCACTTCATATCCCGCGCTCTGCAGTTCAATTACTGTGTGGCTGCCAATATAACCAGCACCGCCTGTTACTAAAATAGCCATTACCTTTTCCCTCCTGTGTCTGATGTTATGCTGTGTAACAGCTATCTTTCATCCATTACCACAGCTGAGTGGGATATACTCCCTGTCTCTTTAATTCCGCGATAGATTCTACCACGAATGGTTTATCTTCTTTATACGTTACCCCGAACCATTTATCAGAGGAACGAAGAACTTCTACTGTTGCCACTCCTCTTTGCAGGAGTTTATCAATTTCGATCGGCAGGAAACATTCCGATTTCAATGGATTTTTCTCTACTTCCGTCGCAAAGAACTGATTGACTGCTGATTCCATTTCTTTCAGTACACTTGGTGTAAATCCCCACATATTCATGGATACAGGTGTTTTTAGATCGATCGGAATAAAATGCTCACCATCTTCTGTATATTCTGCACCCTTTTCGCGTTTTTCGATCTGCGTTCTTTCTGCGATTGTTACCAAAAAGTTATTCTCATCCGTCACGCAGCAGCCTCTGGCTACAGATCCGTTTTCTGTTAAGGTATTGCCAAGTTCATACCCTACCATTGCATAGCGGAACTTGTCATCATCCTGGTGTGTTGTAAGATAATCATATAATGTCTGGAATGCGTTTCTTCCATAATAATCATCTGCATTAATTACTGCAAAAGGCTCTTTGATCACATCTTTGCAGCAAAGGATCGCATGCGCTGTTCCCCAGGGTTTTACACGTCCTTCCGGTATAACAAATCCTTCCGGCACTTTGTTCAGATCCTGAAAAACATAATCTACTTCCATATGTTTACTTACTGCATTTCCTACACAGGTTCTGAAATCTTCTTCATTTTCTTTTTTAATGATAAAAACGACCTTTTTAAATCCGGCTCTCATTGCATCATAGATTGAGAAATCAATAATCTTATTTCCCTGATCGTCTACGGGATCGATCTGTTTTAATCCACCATATCTGCTTCCCATTCCTGCTGCTAATATTACCAATACCGGTTTATCCATGTTTCATTTCCCTCCTAGTGTAATCATTCAGACAGTGTAAAACAATTATTAAATGTTAGTTTCACCCTTCTTTTTGTTATATGAATCTTATTATAAAGGTTCTCATTTTAAAACGCAACCTTGG
>JAQVCQ010000171.1 GCA_028689715.1 Lachnospiraceae bacterium | reverse complement strand
GTAGTTGTTAAATTTGCAGAGGAACCGATTGTAAAGTAAGGGTATCATGATTCAGCGTTGATGAAAAAGGTATACCCAAATTATTATACGAGTGTTGCATGATTGTGTTATGATAAAACAATATTCCTCATCGTTTAAATATAGTCTGATACGGGAATAAGTAAAAGTTAGGATGTATAATATGGTATTTTCTAGTGCAGTTTTTATTTTTGTATTTTTGCCAATTGTTCTTTTTTGTTATTATTTGACACCTGAGAAATATAGGAATGCATTGCTCTTAGTATTTAGCCTTATGTTTTATGCGTATGGAGAACCTAAATTTATTATTATTCTGATCATTTCTGTGTTATGTAATTATGCACTTGTAATATGGATGGATCAGTCCAGACAGCATAAGAAAATAATCATGGTTGTCACTGTGATCATGAACCTGGGGATTTTATTTGTATTTAAATATCTTGGATTTTCTGTGGATATTTTCAATAAGATGATTGGTTCGGATTATGAAGGAATTAAAATATTACTTCCGATCGGACTTTCGTTTTTTACTTTTAAGTCACTTTCTTATGTCATAGATGTATACAGAGGTGATGTAAAAGTTGAGAGAAATGTATTAAATTTTGGTTTATACATTTCACTGTTTCCACAACTGACGGCAGGTCCAATATCCAGGTATAAAACGATAGCGGCTCAATTAGCGCACAGACCTATACTGGCGGAAAAGATTGGAGAGGGATCCAGGAGGTTTATGTTGGGACTCTGTAAGAAAGTCTTGCTTGCAAATAATCTTTCCGTGGTGTCTGAACACTATTTTTCGTTACCTGCCACAGAATTAACAGTGATTGGATCCTGGTTGGGAGCAATCAGCTTTTCGCTACAGATATTCTATGATTTCTCCGGTTATTCAGATATGGCAATTGGGCTTGGGAAAATGTTTGGGTTTGAATTTGAAGAGAACTTCAATTATCCATATCAAGCCAGCACAATTCAGGACTTCTGGAGAAGATGGCATATTTCACTGAGTCAATGGTTCAGAGACTATGTCTATATTCCACTTGGAGGCTCAAGGGTAAAACCGCTCAGACACATAGTGAATCTGGCAGTGGTTTGGGTACTTACCGGTATTTGGCATGGTGCTAATGATACCTTTATCATTTGGGGATTTATGTATTTTATTGCATTGGCATTCGAAAGAAAGTGTATAAGGCCTGAAGATAGATCTGGAATGTTTCAAGTCGTATATAGAGTATTGACATTACTTTATATTAACTTTGCCTGGGTCATATTTCATGCAAAGGATCTGTTTGGTGGACTCAGATACTGGATGGCAATGTTAGGGGCAAATGTCAGGCTAGGTCTGGTTGATCCTTCGACGATCAGCTTTTTTAAAGAGTACGCTGTTTTTCTGATTCTTGGTTTGTTATTTGCGACGCCAATTGCATCGATGATCAGACAGAAAGGATCGAACAAGACTGGGATCATGTGTAAAGTGGCAATCCCTGTTCTATATTTGGGTGCGTTTTTGTGGGCGATTTCATTTTTGGTCTTAGGTGCACACAATCCATTTATTTATTTTGATTTTTGAGGTGAAACTTGTGCGTGGAATTATAAATAGGATATGGAAGTTTATCAAGCAAATAGGTCTGTATGGAATTCTGTTTTTTATAACAGTCTACTTGATTGCAGTAGTAAATGTGTATAAGATAGCAGACTATGTAATAAATGATCAGAAGGTCAATAATGAGTGGAGTGCAGAAGGCGGAGACAGAATCGAGACAATCTATCTTACATTTTTTGGTGGAAGAGAAGAGTTCGTCAATAGTAATGGTGGAATAAGAAGATTGCTTGGTCAGCGTGAAATGAACAATGTAGTGAAATTAGATAATAATTATCTGGCAACGACCATGCAATATCGTTCAGATGATGTTCTGAAAGAATATGCAGATTCGATCGTTGCGTTTGATCGGTATCTGAAAAGCAAAGGAATTCCTCTTATCTATGCATCTACGCCATACACAGTCAGTAAATATGATACACAGTTACCTGAGGGCAAAGCAGACTATGGAAATAACAATATTGACAGATTGTTAGGATTCCTGACAGAGGGTGAAGTAGAAGTTCTTGATTTTCGGGAGACAATGAAACAGGATGGCATCGATCAGTATGAATTGATGTATAAGACAGATCATCACTGGACGACGGAAGCAGGCTTTTATGCATTTCAAAAACTGGCGGATCGTTTTGAGAAATTGCTGGATTTTGAGATTAGTGATGAGCTGAAGAATCTGGATAATTATGACAGAAGGACCTATCAAAATAGTTTCCTGGGATCCAGAGGGCAGCGCGTTGGAAAGTTATATACAGGAAATGACGATTTTGAATTGTTTGTTCCCAAATTTGACACGTTAGTAGAGAAGGATGGGATAAAAGGTACAATGCCAGAACTGGCATATGATCAGAAATGGCTGTCGGAAAATCAGTATAATGGTCAGTTTTTGTATGACTATGTTCTGGGTGGTTCGTTGGCGAATTATAAGAATTTGTTAGCGACCAATGATAAAAAACTTTTGATCATAACGGATTCAATGGGAAAAGCAGTGAATCCATATCTGATCTTATCTTTTAAAGAGGTCATGACAGTGTCTAATCATGATACCATGAATCTGAAACGTGAAGTAATCGAACAGTTTGATCCGGATGTGGTATTGTTGTTATATTATCCGGGGCAACTTGAAGATAACAGTGATGCATTCAAATTTGGAATTAATTTTGAAGAATCATAAAGAACTGGGTAAATACAGGCATGAAGAAAATGAAAAATATTCAACTGAGTAATATCTGCCTTTTCTTAATCGCAGTCATTCTTCCCTTATACCATAGGGAAGGATTTGTCATGATTGGAGACCGGAAGTATATTTTTTTCCTGACGGTCTCTGTTTTGCTTGCATTTGCATTTATTTTTAATATGATCAGGCAGCAGTTCCGGGGTGCGTTTGTTACGACCAAACTGGATCAGGCTGCCCTTTTTTGTGGTACAGCTGTTTTGGTATCAACCTTTTTCAGTGCTTATCCTGAGACTGCGATCTGGGGATATCAGGACTGGCATATGGGGATGGTCTCGCAGCTTTTATTTTTGGTTATTTTTGCAGCGGCATCAAGACTTCCAAAGAATAGTGAATGGCTGATCAAATGGATGTTACGCAGTGGCTTGCTTGTATTTCTGCTTGCGCTTTTAAACCGGTTTTCAATTGATCCACTCAACATGTTTACAGGACTTGAGTATTGGAATAGAACACATCTGTTATCAACAGTGGGTAATATGAATTGGTACAGTGGATATATGATATTGATGTTTTCGATTGGGTATTGTGGATATATTAATAACTTAAATAGTTTAAGACAAGGTAAGCAGATAGAACAATTTTTATTTCTTTTGATCGGATTTGCAACAGTATT
>JAQVCQ010000170.1 GCA_028689715.1 Lachnospiraceae bacterium | reverse complement strand
ACGAAAAGTATTTTTATCATGTTTAAGCTCCTTTAATTCTCTATTCTAATCCTTTGTCTTTATCGAAAGACATTCCGTTATGAAGTTCTCAATATTCTTTTATCATACAATAAAAACAGGTGCCCTGCAATGCAGGACACCTCATCAATCTGCGTAATAACTAAGAACTTCCGGGTTACTGTTTCTTAACCGGGCAACATACCTCTGTGACAAATTCATCCGGATTACGGGTCTCATTAGGGCTGACATGGTAGATGTCTATCATCGGTCCATTGAACTCGTAACCATTTTCCGCTACCCATGCCGCCAGATTGCTATATACCTCTGTAAATTGACTGTAGGACCCATGAAATGTTGTACTCGCTACCTCAAGAGCAGGTTCTGTCTTAAATTTTACATGTTCTGTATCCTTATAAGAACCTTTCACTTCTAATTGTACTTCCACATCAACATCATTTTCTTTGAACTCCCTATCATGAAGAATTGCCATAGCCGGTCCACATGGAATCATTCCCAGTTTTGCTGTTTCACTAAACAAAACATGCCAAAGTTTCCCTTCCTCTTCATACTTAGGAATGATCTGTCTCACACTTGCTACATATCTTTCTGATAACTGTTTTATCACACAATCGTATTTCATAATTTCATCCTTTCTCAGCCTTTCAATTGCTGCGTCCAGAAGCCGTATCCGATTGCTTAAGGTCTCTGACTCTTCCATAAGCTGTGCTTTGTGTACTTTAAACATTTGATCCAATTCCGATGAATTGTTCTCAACTTTTAATATCTCACTTATGGCTGCCACTCCAAATCCCATATCTTTGAGTGCATTGATCCTACCCATTTCAACGAGCTGATGTTCACTATAATAGCGATAACCAGTAAACTCATCTACCATTTTAGGCTTAATCAGATTGGCATCATCATAATACCTGAGCATACGGATACTTACCCTGGATAATCTCGAAAAATCTCCTATTTTTAACATTTGTTACCTCCATGGATATTTTGTTTCTCTTGAGCTCAATATTATCATAATGCCTTACACTGTGTCAGAGTCAACTAAAAAAATAACCCCGATCCGGGGTTATCCAAACAACACATCTCCGCTCTTAAAATCAAATCCAGGATGATGGTCAAATTTTACTGCACCAACAGAAGCCTGCCCTTTGACCGCCTTTGAGATCATTGCAATTCCTTCGTTTCCAAATCCTGCACACAATTCTATTGCTTTTACTCCTGTTTCTATCATTTCTCTGGCTACCGTTACTCCTTCTTCATAATTCTTAACACCAATAACTGTCAAAATTAATGCCGGAGTCTCAATGACTGCCCTATGAACCTCTTTATCTGTTTCAGGTGCCACAAAAATAAATGCTGCATTTACTTTCATAATTAACTACTTCCTTTCTTCTCGTTGATGAACAGATTTTATCACATGAGAAAAAAGAAAACTTGTAAGATATTGCGCTTAATGCTGTTCAAAATTTCTTTTAAAATCCTTCATTGTAATTCCCATTTGCTTCTTAAACAGATTGCAAAGATAACTTTGATCAGAAAAATTGAAGTCTACCGCTAAATCAGTTTCTTTCATATTTTCCTTTAGCGCTTGTTTCACCCCGAATATTTTACATTGAATATAAAACTGATTTGGTGTTACGCCAACCTGTTGTTTGAAATTGCGTATCAAATGAAATTTGGATACATGCACAGCTTCCGCTACTTCTTTTAGATTGAATGTATCATGAATATGATTTCGAATATAAGTTTTTGCCTCTTCAACAAAATCAATCGAATTATCTTTTACTATGTGTTGGGACATGACAGGTGCAAGCAATGCATGCACTCCCTCCATAAAATATGTCGAGGACGCTTTATTATAATACTCGTCACATAGTTGAATAAATTTTTTCTCTTCCATCTCCTTCGGGAAAAAATTCGTAATTTGATACTTCGCCATACAGTCTCTGTGTCTATTTTTCAGACAGACCGTTATGTACTCGTAACGCTCCTGTGCGGAAATGGTGACACCCACATTGGAAGGTATCACATAAACCATGCCCTTCGTCAGTGTCTCCTCCTGATCGCCTATTCTAAAACATACCTCTCCGCTCCTCACAATGCCAAAGCAAAAACTCTCATGAGAATGAAGCGGAAATGTATGACTGCTCTGCGCCCTCAGTATTTCTATATGATCTCTCTCATACATTTTAATTTCATTTTTCATAGTTGATATGACAGAATCTGCATCCCTCATGCTTAAAAACACTTCGCTTTGTGTTCCTGAGTGCAATTTCCTAATTTCGTACACTTATAGCAGACTTCATTGTTGCATCTTCCTTCTTCAAGGAACACCTTTACATTCATTAATGTCGTATCTGCAATATTCGTTAAAGCCTCTTTTGTCAAAAATGCCTGATGGGATGTAACGATAACATTTGGCATGGAGATAAGTCTTGCAAGTGTATCATCCTCAACAATATGACCGGAAAAATCATGAAAGAATACATCTGATTCTTCTTCATAAACATCAAGACAGGCCGCCCCGATCTGCCTTTCTTTGATTCCTTCTAAAAGTGCTTCCGAATCAATCAGTGCTCCTCTTGATGTATTTAAAAGAACAACCCCTTTTTTCATTTTTCTGATTGTATCCTTATTTACCATATGCCTGTTTTCATCTGTTAATGGGCAATGAAATGATATGATATCACTGCTCTGCCATAATTCTTCCAGAGAAACATAATCAATTTCACTATCCTTAGCCGGAAATTTATCATATGCGATCACATGCATCCCAAATCCACGACAGATATCAATGAAAATTCTTCCAATTTTTCCGGTTCCCACTACACCTACTGTTTTTCCATGAAGATCAAATCCAGTCAGACCATTCAAGCTGAAATTGAAATCTTTTGTGCGGATATATGCTTTATGAATTCTGCGGACAGAAGTAAGCAGCAATGCCATTGCATGTTCTGCCACCGCATAGGGGGAATAGGCAGGTACGTTTACAATATGAATTTTTCCAAATGCATATTCTATGTCTACATTATTGTACCCTGCACATCTTAAGGCAATTAATTTCACTCCGGATTCGACAAGACCATCAATGACTGCCTGGTTCACTTCATCATTCACAAAAATGCATATCACATCGCTGCCTACAGCTAACTTGTATGTATCCTCCGATAATTTTGTATCATAGAATTTTATATCATACCCATCATTACTATTCGCCAGATTAAATGAATCTTTATCATACTCTTTTGCGTCAAAAAATGAAATTTTGATTTTTTGCTCCATATTATAATGCCCTCCTTGCAATTCTGTCCGCATGGACAACCGTTGTATCATAAAGTTTTACCTTTGAATCATTTTGCGATATCAAAAGTCCAATTTCCGTACACCCTAAAATAACTGCTTCCGCACCATTTGCAGAAAGTGTTTCTATGATACGTTTGTATT
>JAQVCQ010000169.1 GCA_028689715.1 Lachnospiraceae bacterium | reverse complement strand
CCTATTCTATTCCACTTTGAAAGTTGAGAAATAACAGTTTTGGCCACCCATCTTCCAATCTCAATAATGTGTCCACTTTCTTCAGCAATTGGTATAAAAAGTGCCGGACTGATATTTTGTCCCTTCATCCTTAACAGGGCTTCGAATCCAGAGATTTCACCTGACACTGCACTGACCTTTGGCTGATATAGCAGATGGAATCCATCCTCTGTAATTGCCTGCCTGATCATTGTCTCCATTTCTTTTTTCATCTGGATCTGTTTCTTCATATCCGCCCGATAATAAATACAATGATTTTTTCCATTATGTTTTACCTCATACATTGCAGTGTCAGCATTCATAATCAATTGATTTATTTCATCGCTGTCATCCGGAAAAAGAGTGATTCCCATACTGTAATGAACATAATTTTCAACTCCATCTATATGAAAACAATCATTGAACTTATTTTTTAAAACAGATACGTAGCATTCTACATCCTCTACTCCACAAATATCTGATAACAGGATCAAAAATTCATCCCCACCAAGTCTTGCTGCAAGCAGATGTTCATCCTGACATTCCTTAAGCCTGGATGCAATTTGTTTTAAAAGTTCATCCCCATAGACATGACCGAGCGTATCATTCACACTTTTAAAATCATCAATGTCAAAAAGCAGTACAGCACCTTTTCTTCCACTTTCAAGCTGCGCCTTTAATTCCATCACGAATTTCATTCTGTTTGGAAGATCTGTCAGATAATCGTGAAAAGCCAGATAATCTATATAAGCCTCTCTATTCTTACTTGTTGTGATATCAAGAAAAATACCTGAAACTTTTTTTACAACATCATTCACTTCTTCTATCGCTTTCCCGCGTATCAGAATCCACTTTTCCCTGCCATCACGGTCTATCGTCGGTGCTTCCACATATATTTCAGCTTTACCATGATACAGATAATTTCTGATATCTTCAATCACCAGATCTCCATTCTTTTTATCAGTAAGTGATTCTAAAATTTCATATACATTGCCAGATAATCTTATATCTCTTCCAACAATATCCATAAATGAGCTGGTGATCTCTATCTGTTCATTTTCAAGATCGAGCTCCCAGACAGCACTATTGGTTCCTTTGATCGCAAGGTCATATTTACGATAAAGGTCACTTATTTTCTTTGCATTAGCCTCTACTAAGTCATATTGTTCATGAAGTTCTTCTTCGGATGCGGTCAGTTCTTCATAGATCGAAGTCAATTCTTCATGACTTGCTCCAAGCTCTCTCTGTATTTTTTTTAGTTTTCTGTTCTCAAATATCAGTAAGACCACAAGAATTGAAAGTGTCGCTACAATGAGGGCTGCCATGATAATATAGTTGCGGTATTTTTCCAGTGGATGCACAGGTCTATTTACAAATACTGACTCCTGAGGCAGTGCAGACTCATCAATTTCAAATTTTTGAATCAGAAGGTAATCAAAATAATAATGATATGGCGTCTCTGTGATCAACGGTAAAGAAGAGATTTCGCTCCCTTGTAATACCTGGACTGCCATAAACGCAGCCTGTTCTCCCATTCTGGCATAATCAATCATTTTCCCGCCTATCAGTCCTTCTCCAACTCCCCCGACACTTGCTCTGAATACCGGTGTACGGGTGTGCGTTCTGATAAATTCAAACTGTTTATCCAGATCAAGGTACGCCCCTGTGTTATCCTGATTCATACTAAGCAAAAATACAATCGTATCCGGTTCGAGCTGTTCAAGTTTTTCACCGAATTCTTCAAAAGAACCTTCAGAAACATTGAGCAGGAGGGGCTCGACCCCTTTCAGTTCTTTACATGCAAGCTCAAACTGTTTCTGGTCTCCCTGCCCTGTCAGGGTATTATCTACGATGGCAGCTACTTTTTTCGCTTCAGGACGCAAAGTCATTGCAAGGTCTATATTTTCCTGTAATGATGTCTCTTCTACTCCGCCAGCCATATCAGGATCGGTATCTGCCAGTCTGGCACGTTCTTTATCATTGATTCCAAAAAATATAACAGGAGTTTCATGAAAAAGATCCTGCTTATGATCTATCGTAAACTGAAGTGCGGCATCGTCTCCCACAATTATGACATCATATTTAGGCCCGTTTTCAAACTTATACTTCAGGCTCTGATAAAAAAAATCAAGGTTCTCATTCCCTGAAAACCGTTTTGTATCCATATATTCAATCTCCAGCCTGACTCCATATGGCTCAAGACCTGAGCGTATCCCAGTGATCTGATCAGGAACCGTTATAAAACTTTCTGAATAAGAACTGATGAACAATACTCGTTTATTGTTGAGTGATATCTCTTCTGCGCTTGTATACATCGTTAGTTTTGCCCAGAAAAATATACCTAATATCATACAAAAGGAAAACTTTGCCATAAACTGTATTGAATATTTTACATGTTTTTTCATATCATTCCCCCGCCAGTCTTTATGCAATCTAACGATATAAATGTTTTACAATGCTGCTGATCAATTTAAATACAGGATTTTCAAACCTTCTTTTGACTTTCTTTAATTCCTGTCTGATCTTTATATTTTGCGGGCAGTGTTTTTCACAGGCTCCACATTCTTTACAAAGTGATGCCCTGCTCTGCTGATTTCTCAGCGTGGTACATAACAGATATTCCATAATCCCTTTCCCATAACCATCTGTATAACTTACATTATAGCATCGGAATGATCCCGGAATATCCACCCCAAATGGACACGGCATACAATACGAACAGGCTGTACAGGGAATCTTTGTCTGTTCACTGATCGCATTTTTGATCTGCTCGATCACATCCATATCCTGTTCATTCAGATGTCCCGGAAGCGCATCTGCTGCAACAGCAATATTTTCCATGAGCATTTCCATGGAATTCATTCCAGAAAGTACCACTGATACTTCCTTCTGATTCCATAGCCATCTGAAAGACCATTCTGCAGGCGTTCTTTTGCAATAAGCATGTTTGATCGCATCGTGGGCTTTTTGAGGCAGGTTATTTACCAGACCACCACCCCTTAAAGGTTCCATTATAATTACCGGAATTCCTTTCTGTGCAGCTGCAAGCAGACCATGCCTGCCAGCCTGTGAATGCTCATCCATATAATTATACTGAATCTGACAGAATTCCCAGTCATAAGCGTTTAACACTTCAAGAAACGTTGTCGTGTTTCCATGATAAGAAAATCCGATTTTTCTGATTTGTCCGTTCTCTTTTTTTTCTTTGATCCAGTCTAATACGCCCAATCCGATTAATTTGTTCCAGACATTAAGATCCGGCAGCATATGCATCAGATAATAATCAACATAATCTGTTTTAAGCCTTTTTAACTGTTCCTGAAAATAGCGTTCAAAATCTCCCTGTTTTTTCACAAGGTAATGCGGTAATTTTGTTGCGATCATCACCTTTGAACGACACTGATTCTGATGTAATACTTTTCCAAGAGTCTCCTCACTTCCAGGAT
>JAQVCQ010000168.1 GCA_028689715.1 Lachnospiraceae bacterium | reverse complement strand
ATAATGCGAAAGATACCATGGATTCTACACAGGACCAGTCAGCTGCAATGGAAGAACTCTCAGCAACAGTTCAGAATACAGTCATTCTTGCTGAACGACTTCAGGAAATGTTCAAGGCATGATTGTTCGAAATTTATAAAAATAGTAAGCTGAAGAATGAATTAAATATACAATATTACAAATATGAGTTGCCAGAGACATTTGTTTATGGTATATTCTGTCTAGAGAAGGTATTACCATAGATGATTTTCGAGAATTATTGTTGGTAAGCAGAATGAACCAAAGTATAAAATGCGCAATGAATTGTTGTATTTTAGCTTTGGTTTTTTTTGCATCCAATTTTAAGGAGGGTTTATGTATATAGCACGCCAACCCATTTTTGACAAAAATATGATTGTTTACGGATATGAGCTGTTATACCGTGCAGGTCATGACGCTACAAGTTATCAGGGAAATTCAGCGGTGAGTTCGACTGCAACGGTAATGATCGGATTACTGGAATTAGGTCTGGAAAATATTGTAGAGGATAAAAAAGCCTTTGTTAATTTTGATTATGATTTTCTGTTATCAGATGCTATTGAACTGATTTCTCCGGAGAAGATGGTAATTGAAGTCCTGGAGACGACTACGCTGGATCAGAAAATTGCAGAGAGGCTGGGTGAATTAAAAAACAAAGGTTATCGTATTGCGTTGGATGATTTTGAAAAGGAGATTAAAAGTATTTATCTTCTTGACTCTATTGAAATCATTAAATATGATATCATGCTGACACCTTTTCGGCAGATCGCAGATGATGTTCGCTATGCACTTGGTAGAGGGAAAGTACTGCTTGCAGAAAAAATAGAAACACAGGAAGAGTTTGAAATCGCAAAATCAATGGGATTTCAGTTATTTCAAGGCTATTTTTTCAGTAAGCCACATATAATTGGAGGATTAAAGACAAAATCAACCTCAAAGATCATTTATCAGAGGATGATATCAGAATTACATAAAGAATATCCATCCTTTCAAAAGATGGCAGAACTGATCGAATCAGATGTCAATCTGGCATATCGAATTTTAAAAGTTGCAGGGAAAGAAAAAAGTGTCAGGTCAATTAATAAAGTATTACAGATGATGGGACTGCGGGAAATTGAAAGATGGGTAAACGTACTTTTGCTTCAGGATCTGGCAGAACACAAACCAAAGGAATTAATCAGATTATCACTTGTACGTTCAAAATTTGGAGAGCTCATTGCAGTCAACAGTGTATTTCACGACAGAAAACATGAGATTGCGCTTATGTGCCTTTTTTCTGTACTGGATGCAATGTTGGATCTTCCAATGGAAGAAGCGCTTTCAGATCTTCCAATCAGTGATGATGTCAGAGAATTGCTTATTTATAAAACAGGAGAACTGCTTCCTATTCACATGATCATCAAATGTTATGAAAAAGGCGAATGTACAGATATTTTCAGAATGACAGATCAGATCAGGATGAAAGCAGAACATCTGGGAGTACTTTATGTTGAGGCGATCAGATGGGCAGATGGAATTATGCGTGTCTTATAGTCTATAGAATTACTAAGCTCAATATGTTATATTATAAGAAGCTTATAAAATGAATGTTGGATCTGATGGAATAATGCGCTAATGCTCATGAGGGAAGTCTATGAAGAGTTCACACTTTGAGAAGTTGATTCTAAACAGAATTCATCGAAGCATCGACAGAATTGTTTTTCTGGCAGCTGTTATATCACTGATATCTGCGGTTGCCGTTTATTTTAGTGCGATCCCTGTTATTTTTGCATGGGCAGATCTTCTGATTGGTACGGGTCTTTTTATGATCTATCTTTATAAAAACAAGATCGACCCCATGACAAAGGTATTTATAGTAGTTCTGATTCCTATACTTCTTGGTATCGCAACTTTTACAGATGGTGGCTTTACAAGTGGGACAGTAATTTTGATCCTGATCGGAAATGCAACGGCAATGCTTTTGTTAAGAAGAAGTATTAGTCTGTTTTTGGCAGGTACCTCTTTGATCGGGATGATTATTTTATGGATCTGGACTTATACTACCGGATTCCAGGCAGCACCGGCCATGACTTCAGTGAAATGGCTGATTCAGATTTTATTAATGATTCTTTTTTTATTTATATTTAGAATCAGTGTCTATGCAATCAAGAATTTTTTAATTGAAAATATAGAAGAACTGGAAGAGTCTGTAGAACTCACCAGAAAACTTGCTTACTATGATACTTTGACAGGGCTTCCTAATTATAATTATTTCATGGAATATTTTAATAAGTCTGTTACAAAAAATGAACAGATGGGAATCATCCTGATCATAAGTCTGAAGAATTTAAATGTGATCAATGCAATTTATGGAAATGAAAGTGGAAATCTCATGCTCCAAAAAACCGGCAGAGCTTTGAAGGAAGCGCAAAGCCAGGAACTTTTTGCGGCAAGGGTCAGTAGTAATGAGTTTGCTGTATGGATCACAGAATTGGGAGATCGTACTTTTATTGAAAGCAAGATACTTGCATTGCTCAATATGATCAATGTTCCAGATCAATTACAGACACATAGTCATACAATAGAATTTTATGCATCCTATGCCAGATTAAATCTTGCAAAAGAGACAATAGAGAGCGGATATCAGAGGGCACAGGTCGCGTTGACTTATGCAAAATATATGGACAGTGAAAAGCTGGTCGCCTATGATGAAGCGTTTGATCAAAAGATCAAAAGGACTTCAGATCTGAAAGAATTATTGAAAAAAGAAATTGAGGTCTGGGAGCAGATTCGGTTGTACTATCAGCCACAGATTACAGGCAAGTCTGAAAAAATCACCTGCGTAGAGGCTTTGTCAAGATGGTATACGGATCGTTATGGAGAGGTAAGACCTCTTGAGTTCATCCCAATCATTGAAGAACTTCATCTTCATGAAAAATTTAGCCTGGCAGTAGTGGAACGGACTATGATAGAATATCCTGACTTGATTCAAAAATATGGTAAGGGTATCAGAGTTGCAGTCAATATTTCACCAGCATGTCTTCTCTCACATACATTTGCATTTGATGTGATCAGATTATTAAAAAAATATCAATTTTATCCTGAAAATCTAACATTGGAGATCACAGAGGATGTCGTGATCGAAGGTGTAGAAACAGTAAATAAACGTCTGACTCCATTAAGAAGTATGGGAGTAAAAATTTCTCTTGATGATTTTGGAACCGGATTTTCAGCTTTAAGTTATCTGCCAAGACTTGAGATAGATGAGATCAAACTGGATAAGTCTTTGATCGATCAGATTTTAATCAGTGAAAAGAGCAGAACGCTTGTCGCTTCCTTGATCCAACTTTCGGATGAATATGGATTTAATATTGTTGCAGAAGGAGTAGAAACAAGTGCACAATATGAAACATTGGTGAAGATGGGATGTGCTATGATTCAGGGATTTTATATCGGAGAAGCAGAACCAGCAATATAAA
>JAQVCQ010000167.1 GCA_028689715.1 Lachnospiraceae bacterium | reverse complement strand
AAGATTCTGATAAAAACTTATCTAATCTCATTCAACTCTCTTATTTTCATAAATACATTCATTTTTGGGTATTCAATATTATTATAACAGTGTGTAAACTATTCATCCACTTATTTTATCCACTTTTTGACTCAAAGCTTACTGAAAAGAAAACTATTAACTAAAAATATTTTTGCAAAAAAACACTCAAATCACAAAAAACATTGTGAGTTGAGTGTTCTCTGATATTATTCAGTTGCCTCTTCGCTCATATCTTCTATACCATCATGTTTCATTTTTCTATAGATCAGTGTGCCTCCTATTGCAACTACCAGGATCATTCCGATCAAAGTCCATATGATTTTCATGCTGATATAGGTTTCATCAGTTGCCTGTAGATCTACAGGTGAAATCTCTGTGTCATCGCCGACCTGATTATCATTTTTCAACACACCAGATGTCACCATACTTTCATCCATTGGTGCACTGCTAAGTACGATCGTATAAACAGAAGCATGTACAAATGTCATTGCTGCCGTTCCATCTTCTCCTATCTGAACCGATTCCATGAATTCCAGTTCACCTGTTTCTTCGTTGTAATAGAATAAACTTGCGAACTTTCCAAATTCTTGTTCATCAAAAGCAATATTTAATGTTGCACCAAATCCAAAGGCACCATTATGAGCCAATTCAATCTGTATACTTTCATTTTCTCCTCTGACCCTATTGATCAGCTCCTCTGGAATCAGACTGGTTCCTATGGTCACACCCAGATCGATGTCTGATAATTGTTCGTCTGATACATCCATTCCATTGATCGTCCAGGTAATGCCATCTCCCAAATCTAATACAAGATTCGTATTCTTACCACGAAGTGACGCAATGACCGCCGCAGGAATCGTACTTGCTCCATTCATATTAACCATAATCATTTCAGGTTCAGTCTGAGCTCCTTGCATGTCTGACTCAATTACAGACATGATTGTTTCCCAGCCAGCGTTCCCATTGTCTCCAGCAAGATATGGCTGATTTTCTTCGATGCTTTCCCCATTTTCAGTCTGCTGATCCATTTGTTCCTGCGCGTTCCTGCTCCTGTTCTGATCTGTTCCTGTACCTATTTCATTACTTGGCTGATTAGCAAATCCCTCGTTATCTGAAAAATCAACCTGAGAGGGTTCCGTATCTTTCTTAACGTTCATAGGTCCAACTACAGCATTTGTATTTGTGCCATTACCAGCATTATTCTGGTCATTATTCGTATTTGGAGGCACGACAGTCATACTACCATTGGTATAGGTCAGATTATAATTGTCCGCATTAGTTAGTGTTCCGCCACTGATCAGAATATCATAGGAACCTATCGAACCTGTATCTGTAGCTGATGTAGTTATGGTCGGATTCGTGAATGCATCCGTTCCCACAAGACCAGTTACCGTGTAAGTAAGTTCCGGCATCCTTGAACCCTTTATCACATTCAGTTTATTGTCCGCAACAACCTCCAACGCTTTTTTAGCAATTATTATTGATACACTTGCACTAACATGATTATAAATACTGTCTTCTGCCTTTGTTGCTGTAATAGTCACTGTTCCTGACTGATGTATTGTTGCCATGGTACCGGAAATACTCACAATATTCGGATTTGAACTTGTAAAACTTACTACTCCATTTCCACTTCCACCTGTTGTTGATAAGGTAAATGCTTCATCTCCATACGCTTTTGTTTCGATCTTGTCTATGGTGAGTGGGCTCTGATTCTGCTTTCTTGTATCGACTTCAATTTCTTCACTGGTGACGGAATGATATTCATCGTCACCATGATATACGACCTTGATTTTATAGACCTTATCCTGTAGTCCTGTCCACGTGAAGTCGGTCTGACTCCCTGTCATAGGTATTGTCTGAGCATCTGGAATAAGTGTAGCATTGCCATCTGTGCAGTCCTGGAACGAAATTATACCAGTCGGCCAGTGCCCACTTCCTACATAATTGACGACTACACTAAACGTTGCGCTTCTGTTTCCTTCATTCCCACTGATATTTTGAGTTATAGATATTGAAGGCGTCGCCTTTTCAACAGGAAAACCAATTGTCAGTCTTGGATATCTAACGGTTTCATAATTTTTAAGGGTGTTTTCATTTGGTGTGAATGCTACCGTAGCATAATTCATTCCACTAAAAACAGACGGAATGACATCACCATCTCCCTCCCAATTAAAACTGCCGTATTGCGTACTGCCACCTGTCAGAATGCTTTCGGACAATTTCTGTCCATAAGTAATACCACTTGCAGTTGGATAACTAATGTTCGGCTCATCTGCCTTCTTGATCGTAAAATTACGACTCACCGTACCCGTATAGTTTTTTGTGCCAGTAATCGTTACCGTTGCTGTTCCAGCATCAATATTTTCACTATAACTATATATATAATCAGATTCAGTAATCGTTGCATCAGTATCTATGACCGTGACCTTTGGCTCTTTTTCCGTACCATCATAAGTGTACGTTCCAGTCACTTCTCCGATCGTCACTCCCACTGCTGTCAAACTTCTAGGTTGTATAATTGGTGAAACTGTTTCTGTTCTGATAGCATATTCCTGCGTATTATCTGGTGTAAATACCACTTGATATGCGTATACAATATCTACTGAAGGAACATCCGTGCTTGATGCACTCCAGGTTCCAGTTATCCCATTCAGAATGTCCCCATGAGAGATCGTCATCTCACTGACCTTCTGTCCATATGTTCCTGTAATGATTGGAAAGTTTTCTAACATCGGTTGTGTCTTTGTGGTGGTAAAACTTATACTTTTTACCTCACTATTATTACCAGCGCTATCCGTACCAACAGCATACATATAGTAGGTCTTATTTGCCTGCAGTTCAGTAATTGGCGCATATCGTTCTATATTCTTACGGTCCTCTTCTATACTTACGGTCAGTTTATCATCAGCGCTCAATATTGCTTCTGATGTAATATCGCTTAGTTCGCTCGACTTTACTACATAAGAAATCGTTCCGGCTTCATTCATACGTACCGTTGCTGTTGCGTATACGTCTCCAAGATCAAAACCCGCAGGTGCCGTCAACGTAACGGTAGGCGCCGTTTTGTCCAAAATAATTCCTTCTGTACAGATATAGGTGCTTCTGTTGCCTGCTGGATCTACCGCATAGGCATAGATGATATATTTGTTCTCTTCAGTAATGGAGAAGCTACTACCTTCTGTAAAGGAAATACTATTCAGTTCCTCAGTGGTTTTGACTGTCGTACTACCGGTAGTATCAATATAATAATAACAACTTAATACGTCAGAAATATTATCCGTCGCCGAAATATTGACTGTCTTTGTCTCATGAAAAAATTTTCCAAATGTGATCGTGTTTAAAAATGTCTTCCAGTGATTTGTGTTAATTGTAATTCCATCGTTTTCACCAGAAAACATCGGTGCAGTTTTGTCGATCTTTACAGTAATGGCTTTTCCGTCTGTAATGTAACCAGTGC
>JAQVCQ010000166.1 GCA_028689715.1 Lachnospiraceae bacterium | reverse complement strand
CCATCTTTTAAACGAAGCAATGCCTCATATGCTGCGATCTGTCCGGTTCTGGTATCTACCATAGGCTGATACAGCATCATAAACCCGTCTTGTGTGATAGCATCTCTCAATATTTCTTCTATTTCAGATATTCTGATCTGGTTCTTCAACATATCCTCGTGGAAATACTGATGTCCATTTTTATTTGCATTTTTTACACTATACATTGCCAGATCGGCCTGCATGATAAGCTGATTTACATCTTTGCTGTCATTAGGGTACAGTGAAACTCCTATACTGCAGCGGAGCATAACATGACTGCCATCCACTACCATGGATTCCTCAAACAAATTACGAATCTTTACTATCTTTTCTTCAATTTCACTTATGTCATGATCATATTTTATAAGGAATAAGAACTCATCTCCGCCAAATCTGGAAATAAAAACCTGATCATCCAGGATTTCTTCAAATCTTTTTGCGACCCCCTTGAGCACTTCATCTCCAAAGGAATGACCTCGAACATCATTGATTCCTTTAAAATCATCCAAATCAAGTAATACGATTGCTGCATTCTGAGATGTTTCCAAAATAGATGTCAGGTATTCCATGAATTTTCTTCTGTTTGGTAGGTTGGTAAGATGATCATGGTATGCAAGATAATCAATATAATCTTTTTGCTCACTGATTTCTTCAAGCTGTGCTGTTAATTCCTCTTCCGTTGCAACCAGAAGATCATTTTTCAGATTAATCTCAAGGTTGTTGTCCGTCAGTTCCTTGAAATACCGATTAACTTTATTCTGCATGTCGTTGAACGCAGTTACAACCGTTCCAATCTCATCATTTCTGTTCTGTAATTTTTTAAATTCATTATTATGACTGAAATCAAGTTCCGATAATCTTCTGATCTCATCAGAAATTATTTTCATTGGTTTCAGAAGATGATTCATAATAGGATATAAGATCATCATGATAAACAGGATCGTTACGATGTAAATCATGACAAGTATCTGCGTCGCCTGCCTCGCTTGTTGTAGCACTTCCTCTTTGCTCACTACTGAAATAATTTTCCAGCCATTACTGTTTAACATTGGATTGATCACATATGTCTCATGCTCTATCTCTGCTGTAAAATGCGTTTCATCTTCATCTAGTAATTCTTTAAATCCTGCAACACCAGTTTCTTCAGGTGTCTTTAAGATCCATTCGTGATGTTGTGGACAAACTATAAAACGTTTTTGCGGACTAAGCAGCATAACATATCCTGTTTTTCCAAAATGGATCTGACTGATGCTGTCTGAAAGTTCATCCAGATTGACCGTTATTCCAATCACACCAATTTTCTGATCATTATTCCATATACTTTTTGAAAAACTAATTACCATTTCATTTGTGATACTTGTTATATAAGGTTCCGATATATAAACTTCATCCTTTTTGATGGCTTCTTTATACCAGCTGCGTTCTCTTGGATCATATGTTTCATCCGGACTAAACTTCGGATACTCCATATACTCCCCATTTTCTGTTGCTAGAAAGATAAAATTAAGGTTTTTATGATTTTCAGTAAGCTTCTGAAAATAACCCTCCAACTCTTTTTCTACTTTATATTCCTGGTATTCAAATGAATCTTTATGAAACTCCGTGTAATTATTTAAATTACCAGTGGCGTTCTTCACGATGTCAAATGATGCAACCAGATCAACTTCTTCCTGCATATCCTGGATCAACGACTGGTTGATCTGCTCACTGACCTGCTCAAGGACTTTTCTTGAATTTTCAATGCTGGATTGATAAAGCGATTGATTAATGCGTTCATTCAGATAAAAGCCACCTGCAAAATAAGGTAGCATACATCCTAACAGGATAGTCAGCATTAATTTCCCACGCATTGAACTCTTTTTCCACATGACAGTACCTCCAAGTCTTAATAAACCTGTGATGGTCTGACGTTCAAAAGCTATTGTTTCTGAAATCAGATCATTCTGGTTATTGTATCAACAATCTCATTGATCTGCTGTTCTCTTTTATCTGATGACCAGTTCACGCCACCCGACCATGAAACCAGTCCACTTTTCATCTTACAAGCTGTCTGCATCTGACTTAGTGCGTGATTTCCGCCCATCCATGCTTTTTTCAAGTGCTGTGTAACAAAACAGAACACTTTTTTATCATTTAGTTCACTGATCTGTGTTAAATATTGTTTCATTGATGGTGCCAGTGAAAATGCCTGTACAGGGGACGCAAAAACGATTACATCAAATGAACTTACATCCGGAACTGTTTTCAATTTTAAAGGCTCTTTTTCACTGATTACCTCCACTCTCTGAATACTTGCATGATGTCCATTACCTGACAGTGACTGTTGAAGCTTTTGAGCTACTGACATGGTATTTCCTGTCTGTGAGTAAACAATGATTCCAATTTCCATAATCGTATCCTGCCTTTCACCTGCCCGACTTTTGTGGGCGATTGTACGTTTCTTGTTCCATGTGATTTATTACATTTGTTTTCTGACTATTTTATACTCATCATCCATCTGAAAATAAGGACAATCCTGAAAAGAACTCTCAAGTAATCTTCCATAATCATCTTCATCCAGACTGATGTCACATTCGTAATATTCTTCCTCTTCATTAAATACATAGTTACTGCAATAATCGCAACTTGCTTTCCCTGCCATCTATCATCCTCCATTTTTAAGACGAGTCACTTCTTCTCGTGTCATTTCTCTATATTGACCTTTTTGTAGTGTTTCATCAAGAATGATCTCTCCAATTGAAATTCTTTTCAGATATACCACATAACATCCGGCTGCCTTCAGCATACGTCTTACCTGATGCTTTCGTCCTTCTGAAATGGTAATATGACCTTCCAGGACTGATTGTTCCTGTGGATTGATTTTTATTTTTTCATAGTGAATATCCTTAAGTTCATGTTGCAGATCACGAAAAAGACCTGTCTTTAGGATTTCAATTTTTGCCGGTTTCGTTAATGGTTCTCCGTCGCGAATCACTATCCCATTTTCCAGTTTATTGATCTGTTCATCGTCCAATGTACCAAATGCCCAGAAGTAGTAAGTCTTCTTCACATGTTGATCAGGATACATTAATTGATGATTGAACTCACCGTCATTTGTAAGAAACAACAATCCTTCTGTATCTTTATCAAGTCTCCCTACTGGGAATAATCCTTTTGTATCTTCACATTCAAAATAATCCATTACTGTTTGATGTTTTGAGTCTTTTCTTGCAGTAATACATCCAAATGGTTTATGGAACATATAATACATTTTTCCGTTATGTTCTACATCTTCGTCCAGATATTCAATCCTGTCATTCTCTTCATCGATCTCATATGCAGGAATGATCACTATTTCACTGTTAACTTTTACTTTTCCATCTTTTATGAAGATGCGAACTTCCTTGCGTCTTCCAATAGAAGATTCTGATAAAAACTTATCTAATCTCATTCAACTCTCTTATTTTCATAAATACATTCATTTTTGGGTATTCAATATTATTATAACAGTGTGTAAACTATTCATCCACTTATTTTATCCACTTTT
>JAQVCQ010000056.1 GCA_028689715.1 Lachnospiraceae bacterium | reverse complement strand
ATATATTAAATTATAAAATTATTTGTATATTATGTCAAATTCTTTATCCTGAAAGTATTGATCCTGAAAAAATTCTTATCTCAAAAGAGCAGCGGAGAACGGGTTAAAATTTATAGTTTGTTAATAGAAAATCAATTGACAGCAATTCTTTGTTCGTGTATCCTAATCTTACGAACATTAATTCCATATTGTAAGTTCTTCATATATAATATGAAGAAAATTTCTCTTATTCAGAGTGGTGGAGGTACAAAGGACCTGTGAAGCCACGGCAACCCCTTATTAGGAAGGTGCCAACCTGAGCGAGTTGTCGAACAATAAGAGGATTTAATGATCAAAACGTTGAATCCGCTTAAAGCGGATTTTTTTATTTCATTTTTTAGGAGGAAACCAAATGGAAAAACTTTTATTTACATCAGAATCAGTTACCGAAGGACATCCGGATAAAATGTGCGATGCCATTTCTGATGCTGTACTCGATGCCTTAATGGCACAGGATCCAATGAGCCGTGTTGCATGCGAAACATGTACAACGACAGGACTTGTCATGGTAATGGGAGAAATCACAACAAATGCATACGTTGACATTCAGAAAATTGTCAGAGACACAGTAGAAGAAATCGGCTATACCAAATCGGATTATGGATTTGATGCGAAGACTTGCGGCGTACTTGTAACACTTGATGAACAGTCAGCAGATATTGCAATGGGTGTTGATCAGGCACTTGAAGCAAGAGAACACACCATGACAGAAGAACAGCTTGATGCCATCGGTGCAGGAGACCAGGGAATGATGTTTGGATATGCATCCAATGAAACACCTGAGTTGATGCCTTATCCTATTTCGCTTGCACATAAGCTGACAAAACAGCTTACAAAGGTCAGAAAAGAAGGAACACTTGCTTATTTAAGACCGGATGGAAAAAGTCAGGTTTCAGTGGAATATGATGAAAATGGTGTACCAATGAGACTCGAAGCAGTCGTATTATCAACACAGCATGATCCGGATGTCACACAGGAACAGATCCATGCTGATATTAAAAAATATGTTTTTGACCCAATTCTTCCGGCTGAGATGATTGATGATCACACCAAATTTTTCATCAACCCAACAGGACGTTTTGTAATTGGTGGACCACACGGCGACAGTGGTCTGACAGGAAGAAAGATCATCGTTGACACTTACGGCGGTTACGCAAGACATGGCGGCGGTGCATTTTCAGGAAAAGACTGCACAAAAGTTGATCGTTCCGCAGCCTATGCAGCAAGATATGTAGCAAAAAATATCGTAGCAGCAGGAATTGCAGACAAATGTGAAATACAGCTGTCTTATGCAATCGGTGTTGCATATCCAACTTCTATTATGGTGGATACATTCGGAACAGGTAAGATCAAAGATAATGAACTTGTGACGATCATCAGAGAAAATTTCGATCTTCGTCCAGCAGGAATTATTAAGATGCTTGATCTTAGAAGACCGATCTACAAACAGACTGCAGCTTATGGACATTTTGGACGCAATGACCTGAATCTTCCATGGGAACAGACAGACAAAGTTGATTTATTGAAAAAATATCTGTAATACAAATCACAAAGAGGTGGCAGAGTGTTCCTATCGCTCAGACCATCTCTTTTTTTGAACGATTCAGCAAACGTTCTGTGTGAGCAACCGTAAATGTTTTTTGCGGGATCATCAGCAAACCAATTTCATGAAGGCATGGCTTGTGTTATAATAAGAAATAATCTGGAGGTTTGACCATGGCGTTCACACATTTACATGTCCATACAGAGTACAGTTTGCTGGATGGATCAAATAAAATAAAAGAATATGTTAAATATGTCAAGGAACTTGGAATGAGCAGTGCTGCCATTACGGATCATGGAGTCATGTTCGGGGTCATTGACTTTTATAAAACAGCCAAAGAGGCTGGAATCAACCCAATCATAGGATGTGAAGTTTATGTTGCGCCTAATTCAAGGTTCGATAAAGAACTCACCGGTGGCGAGGAGCGTTACCATCATCTTGTGTTACTGGCAGAAAATAATACCGGATATCAGAATCTTATGAAAATTGTCAGCAGAGGATTTACGGAAGGGTATTATTACAAACCAAGGGTAGATATGGAGATCCTGAATACATACCACGAAGGAATCATAGCACTTTCAGCATGTCTGGCAGGTGAAGTGCAGCGATATATTCAAAAAGGACTCATTGATGAAGCAAAAAAAATTGCATTAAAATATGAGGCCTGTTTTGGAAAAGGAAATTTTTTCCTGGAACTTCAGGATCATGGAATTCCGGAACAAAGATTAGTGAATACAGAACTTCTTGGAATCAGCGCAGAACTGGGAATTTCTCTGGTCGCGACCAACGACGTTCACTATACCTATAAAGAAGATGAAAAACCGCATGATATACTATTGTGCATTCAGACCGGGAAAAAACTTGCTGACGAAGACAGGATGCGCTATACAGGTGGGCAGTACTATGTAAAATCCGAGGCTGAAATGCGGACACTTTTTCCATATGCACAGGAGGCGATCGATAATACAGAGAAGATAGCCCAGCGCTGTCATGTTGAAATTGAATTTGGTAAGACAAAACTCCCACATTATGAAATTCCAGAGGGATATGACTCGTTTGGATATCTGAAAAAACTCTGCTATGACGGTCTTGAAAAAAGATACGAAAAACCGGAATCACTTTATGAACGACTTGATTACGAACTTGAGACCATTAGGCAGATGGGATTCATTGATTACTTTTTGATCGTGTGGGATTTTATTAATTATGCGAAGACAAATGACATCATAGTAGGACCGGGAAGGGGATCGGCAGCAGGAAGCCTTGTGTCGTATTGCCTGAAGATCACAGATATTGACCCAATGAAGTACAGCCTGCTGTTCGAACGTTTTTTAAATCCTGAACGAGTATCCATGCCGGATATTGATATTGACTTCTGTTATGAGAGAAGGCAGGAAGTCATTGATTATGTTGGAGCAAAATATGGAGCCGATAAAGTGGTTCAGATCGTTACGTTTGGAACCATGGCTGCCAAAGGTGTTATTCGTGATGTAGGACGTGTCATGGATCTTCCTTATGCTTACGTTGACAGCATTGCCAAGATGATTCCAAATGAGTTGAACATTACCATTCAAAGAGCGCTCGAGATCAATCCGGAGTTCAGGGCACTTTACGAGCGTGAGGAGCAGGTAAGATTTCTGATTGACATGTGCAAGCGTCTTGAAGGTCTGCCCCGTCATACATCAATGCATGCGGCAGGAGTTCTGATCTGTCCACTACCGGCTGAAGAATTCGTTCCATTATCAAGAGGATCTGACGGTTCGATCACAACACAGTTCACGATGACAACACTTGAAAAACTGGGTCTTTTAAAAATGGATTTTCTTGGACTGCGAACACTGACTGTAATACAGAATGCGATCCGGTTCGTAAAATCGAGCATAGGAATCGAACTGGATATGGATCGGATCGATTATGACGATAAAGATGTGCTTGCATCCATAGGAAGTGGAAGAACGGAGGGTGTGTTCCAGCTTGAAAGCGGTGGTATGAAGAACTTCATGAAGGAGTTGAAACCGCAGAACCTGGAAGATATTATTGCCGGTATATCTCTTTACAGACCGGGTCCGATGGACTTTATTCCACAGTATATCAAAGGGAAGAACAGCAGCGGACAGATCACCTATCTCTGCCCGCAGCTGGAGCCGATCCTTTCGCCTACATATGGTTGTATTGTTTATCAGGAACAGGTCATGCAGATCGTCAGGGATCTGGGTGGGTATACACTAGGAAGAAGTGATGAAGTAAGACGTGCCATGTCAAAAAAGAAGATCGATGTCATGGAAAAGGAACGTGCAAACTTTATTTACGGTAATCCGGAAGAGAACATTCCCGGTTGTGTGGGAAATGGTATTGCGGTTTCAGTAGGCGAGAAGATTTATGATAATATGATGGATTTTGCAAAATATGCTTTTAACAAATCCCATGCAGCTGCTTACGCAGTGGTATCTTATCAAACTGCTTATTTAAAATATTACTACCCGGTTCAGTTCATGGCAGCACTGCTTACCTCGGTGATTGACAACCCTGGAAAAGTCGCAGAATATATTCTGACCTGTCGTAGTATGGGAATCGCCATTCTGCCTCCGGATATTAATGAAGGTGAGATCGGATTTTCTGTTATTGGTAAGGACATCCGTTATGCACTGACTGCGATCAAGGGAATTGGAAGACCTACCATTGAAGAACTTGTGGCAGAACGACAACTGAATGGCAAATATCAGGACATCAAGGATTTTATTGCAAGGAATGCGGATAATGACCTGAACAAACGTGCAATTGAGAATTTCATTAAGGCCGGTGCGTTAGATAGCCTGGGAGGTACCAGGAAGCAGTATATGAGTGTCTATGTATCGATCGTAGACAGCGTACAGAATGAAAAGAAAAAGAGCATGACAGGGCAGATGACGCTGTTCGACCTGGTTTCAGAAGAAGAAAAGGAAAGCTTTTCTGTCAGACTTCCAGAGGTCGGAGAGTACTCAAAAGAAATGAAACTTGGGTTTGAAAAAGAGGTGCTTGGAATCTACGTCAGCGGTCATCCACTGGAAGAATACGAAGCATTCTGGCGAAAGAACATTACAGCGACCACAACGGACTTTATATTGGATGAAGACACCAATACCACAATAGTACAGGATGGAAGTACCGTAGTGATTGGGGGTATGATTGCAGAAAAGAAGATCAAATATACCAAAAATGACAAGATCATGGCTTTTATTACACTGGAGGATCTGGTCGGAAATGTTGAAGTGATCGTGTTTCCGAGAGATTACGAGAAATATGCAGCTTTTCTGACAGATGACAGCAAAATTTTTATCAGAGGACGCGCTTCAGTCGAAGAGGATAAAGAGGGAAAAGTGATCTGCGAGAACATCACACCTTTTGATGAAATGCCAAAGAAAGTATGGATCAAATTTGCCACAAAATCAGAATTTGATGAAAAATCAGAGGACTTGATGAAGAAGCTTCGTTATTCAGAGGGAAATGATCAGGTAATTCTTTACATTGAAGAAAATAATTCAAGAAAAGTGCTTCCACCGAATTGTAATGTAAAAGCAGACCGAGAACTTGCAGCATCATTATGCGATCTTTTTGGTCATGACAACGTTAAAATCGTGTAAGCAGAGATAAAAATATTGAAAAAGCCTGAAAAATGGATTAGAATGTAGAAAATACAGACGGGAGGTATGAGAATGGCTAAAAAGATATCGGCGATCGGGGTGCTGACAAGTGGTGGGGATGCACCGGGGATGAATGCGGCAATTCGTGCTGTCACTAGAAAAGCAATTGCCAATGGCGTTAAGGTAAAAGGAATTAAGAAGGGTTATCAGGGCCTTTTAAATGAAGAAATTATAGATTTGGAAGCAAAAAATGTTTCAGATACCATACAGCGTGGTGGTACGATCCTTGGAACAGCAAGATGTGCTGAATTCAGAACAGAAGAAGGTCAGAAAAAGGGCGCAGACATCTGTAAGAAATTTGGAATCGACGGTCTTGTTGTAATTGGTGGAGACGGCTCTTACAGAGGAGCACTGGATCTTGCAAAACATGGAATCAATGTTGTAGGTGTACCGGGAACGATTGACCTTGATATTGCATGTACAGAATATACAATAGGCTTTGATACTGCTGTCAATACAGCAATGGAAGCAATCGATAAAGTCCGCGATACTTCATCTTCTCATGAAAGATGCAGTATTATAGAAGTTATGGGTAGAAATGCAGGATATATTGCGCTCTGGTGTGGTGTTGCCAACGGTGCAGAAGATATTCTTCTTCCTGAACGATATGATTATGATGAACAAAAGATCATAAATAATATTATTAATAACAGAAAACGTGGAAAAACACACCATATTATCATCAATGCTGAAGGAATCGGACACTCTACTTCCATGGCAAGAAGAATCGAAGCAGCGACCGGTATTGAGACGCGTGCAACAATTCTTGGATACATGCAACGTGGTGGTTCACCGACCTGTAAGGATCGTTTTTATGCATCGATCATGGGTGCTTATGCAGCAGATATTTTATGTGCGGGCAAAACAAACAGGGTGGTAGGATACCAGCATGGTGAATTTACTGATTTTGATATTAATGAAGCATTAAAAATGCAAAAAGATATCCCTGAATATCAGTATGAAATCAGCAGAATTTTATCTTTATAAGGAAAATAGGAGAGCCTCATGTGAATGAGGCTCTGTTTTTAATGATAGGAGCAGTTCATGATCACATCAGTATCGAATTCCAGGATCAAAAAAATCATTCAAATACGTGATAAGGTAAAAATAAGACGCGAGGAAGATGTGTTTCTGGTGGAAGGAGTCCGGATGTTTCTTGAGGCACCGGAGGAGAATATATTAGAGCTTTATCTGTCGGAGAGTTTTTATCATCATGCCAGTGCGGAATGCAGAGAAAAAATTAAAAATACAGAGGCAGGATATGGGGTAAAAGCAGAAGTGGTAGCGGATACCGTCTTTCAGAAGATGTCTTCCACAGTAACACCGCAGGGAATCCTGTGTGTGATCAGACAGTTACACTATTCGATGGAAGATTTGTTGAAAAACAAAGCGCCACTGCTGGTGATTGTGGAAAACTTACAAGATCCCGGCAATCTCGGAACGATCTTTCGGACGGCCGAAGGAGCTGGTGTGGATGGAATCATTATGAACAGAGAAACCGCAGATCTTACCAATCCCAAGACGATCCGTTCAACAATGGGATCGGTCTATCGTGTACCATTTATTATTTCGGAACATCTGGAACAGGAAGTAAAACAGCTGAAAGAAAAGGGAATTACTGTTTTTGCGGCACATTTGTCAGGCAGAGACATCTATGAAGGAGTTTCTTTTTTGGAAGGAAGCGCCTTTTTGATCGGAAACGAAGGAAACGGATTAAGTGAAGAACTTGGAAATCTTGCAACTGAAAAAATTAAGATTCCAATGGAAGGAAAGGTAGAATCGCTTAATGCAGCGATCGCCTCGTCCCTATTGGTATATGAAGCAAGGAGACAGAGAAAGGCAGGTAAAACAGAATGAAAATTGGATTTATCGGACTTGGAAACATGGCGTCTGCCATGATTGGCGGGATTCTTACAAAAGGGATCAAAAGACCTGATCAACTCGTTGGCACGGATTGCATGCCGGACAGCAGAGACCGTGCACAGGAAATTTACCAGATACAGATCACGGAAACGAACGCAGACACAGTGAAAGAAGCTGATATGATCTTTTTATCGGTAAAACCACAATTTTATGAAGAAGTGATCCGAGAAATCAAAGATTTAGTCAGACCTGACCAGATCTTTGTGTCGATCGCACCCGGAAAGACCATTTCATGGATCGGCAGTATCTTTGAAAAAGAGATCAAACTCGTCAGATGCATGCCAAATACACCTGCATTAGTGGGAGAGGGATGTACCGGAGTCTGTGCAAGTCCAAATGTCACAGAGGATGAACTGGATGAAGTCATGACCATATTGTCCTCTTTTGGAAAAGCAAGTGTTGTAAAAGAAAATCTGATGGATGCAGTTGTTGGTGTCAGCGGCAGCTCTCCAGCGTATGTTTTTATGTTTATTGAAGCAATGGCAGATGCCGCAGTCGCAGCCGGAATGCCACGTAATCAGGCATATGAATTTGCAGCACAATCTGTCTATGGAAGTGCAAAAATGGTACTTGAGACAGGAAAGCACCCTGGAGTATTGAAAGACATGGTCTGCTCACCTGGCGGAACCACTATTGAGGCTGTTCGGATTTTAGAAGAAAAAGGATTTCGGTCCGCTGTAATGGAGGCAGTTCTGGGATGTGTTGAAAAGTCTAAAAAGATGTAATTGTGACAAAAAAATAAATAAATTTGAATAATTTTGTTATATAAAAACAAGCAAAAAAACCGTACAAAACCCAGTAAAATCAAGCATTTTTTTCGAAAAGTTGACAAAATACTTCATTTTTGCTATGATATGAAAACCTTAACAAATCTTAATAATTTTGTAACATTTGTTCAGGAAGCTGAAACATTTAAGAGACACTTTAAATGATCAGTATCACGCGAAAGCAAAATGGAGGTTATTATGAAATCAAAAGAAAGAATACTGTGGAAAGGGATCGTGGCTTTCTTATTTGGCCTGATCACGCTGGTTCAATTTCCGGTTTCTACAGTAGCAGCTGACAGCGCGTTATCATCATTAAACGCCGGTGCAGCAATCGCTTTGGATGCAGACATAACTTTAGACAATGCAGAATTGGATAAAATTGTATCGGAAGTAGTAGCAATTTCGGAGAACGAAGTCAGCAAAACTGACAAGCCGTCTTCAACTCTTGTTATGGCAAATGTAAAACAGTCACTTAATGTCAGAGCAGAAGCAGATGAAGATTCCGAAAAGGTCGGTGAATTATATACTGACTGTGGCGGTAAGATCTTGGAACAGCAGGGCAACTGGACGAAGATTCAGTCCGGAGATGTTGTTGGCTGGGCTAAGAATGAATACCTGATCTTTGGATCAGAAGCAGAAGAATTGGCATCAGAAGTAGGAAACCTTGTAGCCAAGGCGAATGCAGATGCACTAAGCGTTCACAAAAGCAGTAGTGAGAGCGCTGAGATTTACGGACTGATGGCAGTCAATGATGAAGTGATCGCAATTGAAAAACAGGGAGACTGGGTCGCGATCGATTTTAACGGACAGACAGGTTATGTTTCTTCAGAGTATGTTAGTGTTGATTTTAAGATTGACTCGGGCGAGACAATGGAAGTGATCAATGAACGTGCCAGAAAAGAAGCAGAAGAAAGAGCAAAATTGACTGAGAACAGAGGAGCAGTACCGGCAGATGTTTCAGATCTTACACTTCTCGCAGCACTCATTCAGTGTGAAGCTGGTGGAGAAAGCTATGAAGGTCAGCTGGCAGTTGGAGCAGTTGTTATGAACAGACTGAGAAGCGGAGCATATCCAAGTTCACTTCAGGGTGTTATTTATGCATCGGGTCAGTTCACACCGGCATTGAATGGAAAAGTTGCAAAGGTCGCAGCAAACGGACCAAAAGCAAGTTGTTTCCAGGCAGCACAGGAAGCGCTGAATGGATTGAGCAATGTTGGAGGCGCAACACATTTTAAACGTGTTGGACTGCATGACGGTTACGTGATTGGGAACCATGTTTTCTGGTAATAAATAGAAAAGAATCCATAGTAACAGATAAATCATCTGAGTACTATGGATTTTTTTGCTAAAGTATAGTATTATGTGTTTAAAGTTGAAAGGAGACTATGCTTATGGAACTGACAATTTTCTGGCTTATTCTGTTCATTCTCCTTGTCGTAATTGAGATCGCTACGATGGGACTGACTACGATCTGGTTCGCTGCAGGCGCTCTCGTTGCAACGATAGCATCGGTTTTTGGTGCAAATATTGTGGTGCAGAGTATTTTATTTTTATTGATCTCGATTCTGATGCTGATCTTCACCAGACCGGTGGCCGTGAAGTATTTTAATAAAGACCGAACTAAGACAAATGTTGAAAGTCTGATCGGGGAACAGGCCGTAGTGATCAGTGACATCGATAACCTTCAGGGAATCGGACAGGCACTGGTGAGAGGACAGGAATGGACTGCAAGATGTGAGATGGAAGACGGTAAGATCAAGACAGGTTCTGTTGTTGAGATCGTAGCCGTACAGGGAGTAAAACTAATTGTAAGAGAAAAAACACAGGACTAGAGCCTTTTACGAGGCGGATGGGAGAAACTTATGAACTTTGGATCGATTACATTAATAGCATTGGTACTAATTATTATATTTATTCTGGCATCCTGCATTAAAATTGTACCGCAGGCACATGCTTATGTTCTTGAAAGACTTGGAGCTTTTCAGGGAACCTGGTCAGTTGGACTTCACTTAAAAGTACCTTTCATTGATAAAATAGCAAAAAAGGTAATTTTAAAAGAGCAGGTCGTTGATTTTGCACCACAGCCTGTTATCACAAAAGATAATGTTACCATGAGAATTGATACAGTTATATTTTTTCAGATCACAGATCCTAAGTTATTTACATATGGTGTTGAGAATCCTTTGATGGCAATTGAGAATCTGACAGCGACAACACTGAGAAATATTATTGGTGATCTCGAACTTGATCAGACTCTTACTTCAAGGGAGACAATTAATACAAAAATGAGAGCATCTCTCGATATTGCAACTGATCCATGGGGAATCAAAGTGAACCGTGTAGAATTGAAAAATATCATTCCACCGGCAGCGATTCAGGATGCAATGGAAAAACAGATGAAGGCAGAACGTGAAAGACGTGAGGCGATTCTTCGTGCAGAAGGAGAAAAGACATCTACGATTCTTGTTGCAGAAGGTAAGAAAGCATCTGTAATCCTCGATGCAGAAGCAGAAAAGCAATCAGCGATCCTTCGTGCGGAAGCGCAAAAAGAACGTATGATCAGAGAAGCAGAAGGACAGGCTTCTGCAATCTTAAAAGTACAGCAGGCGTCAGCAGATGGTATCCGTTTTATAAAAGAGGCTGGAGCTGATGAAGCAGTACTTAGGATCAAGAGTCTTGAAGCATTTGAAAAGGCGGCAAACGGTCAGGCGACCAAGATCATCATCCCTTCAGAAATTCAGGGAATCGCAGGACTTGCAGCATCCGTAAAAGAAATTATAAAATAAAACTGATAAATAGAACTACAAAAACACAGGGGACATCCCTTGTGTTTTTGTATACCCAACATCAAATGAGTTAGCTGGCTAGCAGACAGGAGAAATTATGAATTTAAAAGGACGTAGTTTTTTAACACTGAAAGATTTTACCCCGGAGGAGATCGTATATCTGATCGATCTGGCAGCAGAGTTAAAGGCAAACAAGAAACAGGGGATCACAGGTGAGAGCCTGAAAGGTAAAAATATAGCACTGATATTTGAAAAACCGTCTACAAGAACACGCTGTGCTTTTACCGTGGCATGTGTTGATGAAGGAGCGCATCCTGAATATCTTGGTAAGAATGATATCCAGCTTGGTCATAAAGAAAGTGTTGAAGATACAGCACGTGTACTAGGAAGAATGTTCGATGGAATTGAATTCAGAGGATTTTTGCATAAAAATGTAGAACTCCTTTCAAAACACAGTGGTGTTCCGGTATGGAATGGACTGACAGATGATTATCACCCAACACAGATTCTGGCAGATATGCTGACCGTTAAGGAACAGTTCGGCACATTGAAAGGCCTTCATTTTGTTTTCATTGGTGATGGACGTAATAATGTAGCGAATTCTGTTATGGTCGGATGTGGCAAGCTTGGGGTCAACTGTACGATCATCGCACCGGATTCTCTCTGGCCTGATGAAGAACTGGTCAGTCTGTGCAGAGGCTATGCACAGGAAGCAGGCAGCACTCTTACGATCACGGATCAGACAGATGCAGTTGCCGGTGCTGACGTCATTTATACAGATGTCTGGGTATCTATGGGCGAGGAAGAAAAATCGGCAGAACGTATGACCCTGTTAAAAGATTACCAGGTCAACTCAGAATTAATGACGAAAACAGGAAAAGATAAAACAATTGCAATGCATTGCCTGCCAGCAGTCAAAGGAAATGAGATCACAGAAGAAGTATTTGAAAAACATGCAGAAGTCATATTTGATGAAGCCGAAAACCGTATGCATACGATCAAGGCAGTGATGGTCGCTACATTAGGCAAATAGCAGACTGGTGAATAAAAGTGAAAACAGAAATATTAAAACTGCTTCAAAGTAGTACGGAATCCGTTTCGGGACAGGAGATCTGCAATCGTTTTTCTGTTTCCAGAACAGCTGTCTGGAAAGTGATCAACCAGCTGAAGGAAGAAGGATACTGTATTGAAGCAGTGCAGAATAAAGGTTACAGAATTATATCTGCTCCTGATATCCTGACAGAAGCAGAAATTGCGAGCAGACTTAAAACGGATTGGGCAGGAAGCACCTTATCTTGTAAGGAAGAAACGGATTCCACCAATACGGACTGTAAAAAGCTGGCAGAGCAGGGAGCGTTACATGGACTCCTATGTACCGCTGATACACAGATCGCAGGCCGTGGAAGAAGAGGCAGGACCTGGGAGTCACCAAAAGGGACTTCTATTTCCATGACATTATTATTAAGGCCGGAGATCAAGCCGGACCAGGCACCACAGCTCACACTTGTTATGGCATTAGCAATTGCGAGAGCCGTCAGCAGGCTTTGCAGCGAAACATGCAGCATAAAGTGGCCAAATGATATTTTATTAAATAACAAGAAGATATGCGGCATACTGACGGAAATGAGTGCAGAGATGGACTATGTGCATTATGTAGTGATCGGCTGTGGAATCAATGTGAATCAGGATTTTGTTCCCATGGAACTTGAACAGATTGCAACTTCAATCAAAATGGAGACCGGAACAAGAAATCAGCGTTCAGAACTCATTGCGGAAATTCTGCAAGATTTTGAACAATTATATCAGCAGTTCTTATCCAGTGGTGATTTGTCGTCGTTTGTAGAAGAATATGACAATTACCTGGTCAACAGAGGTCGTGTGGTAAGAGTACTTGATCCAAAAGGAGAATTTGAAGGAGAAGCACTTGGAATCAGTCCAAATGGTGAGCTGTTCGTAAAAACAGCAGCAGGAGAGACTGTAAAAGTGTATGCAGGTGAGGTCTCAGTCAGAGGAATCTATGGCTATGTATAAAAATAATAAGTAAAGTAAAAAAAGAATTTTGGAGATGTCTTGACGAATGAAACAAGAAAAGGTAGTATTATGCGGGGCAAACGCCTATGAAGAGAAGTATTATTTTAATGAAAAATTTTCCGGTATTCCTAAGAGTATACAGGATGAACTTAGAGTGATCAGCATTTTGTTTACGCAGGAAGTCGGCGGAATCTTTACCATTGCATTTGAAGAGGATGGAACACTGGTGCTGGAAACAGCTGCCGATGAAGAAGACATTACCTATGATGAGGTGAGCAGTGGTCTGATGGTCAGTGAGATCAGAAGAAAAAGAAGTGAACTGCTTGAATCACTTAATCTATATTACAGGGTATTTATATTGAACGAAAAGCTTGATACTATTTTGGAGGATTAACAATGCTGCTTGTTATAGATGCGGGAAATACCAATATTACATTTGGAGTCTATCAGGAAAAAAAGCTGATCACGACATTCAGGCTTACCACGATGCTCGCAAGAACATCGGATGAATTTGGTGCCTCCATCATACAGCTCCTTGGTATGAATGGAATAACGAAAGAAGAAATTGATGGTACGATCATAGCAAGTGTGGTTCCGAATATCATGCATGCACTTGTGGGATCCATCAAGCGTTATCTGAATATGAACCCACTCTGTGTGGGACCTGGGGTAAAAAGTGGGATCAAGATCATTACTGAAAACCCAAGAGAAATCGGTGCAGACAGAATCGTGGATGCGGTCGCTGCGTATACACTTTATGGAGGACCGGTCCTTGTGATAGATTTTGGAACAGCAACGACGTATGACCTGGTAACGGAAGATGGTTCGTTTGCAGCCGGAATCACAGCTCCTGGTCTTCGCATTTCAGCTAAGGCCCTATGGGAAGATACTGCAAGACTTCCAGAGATCGAAATCAGAAAACCAAAGTCCATTCTGGCACAGGAAACTGTGAGCAGTATGCAGGCTGGTCTTGTATATGGACAGATCGGACAGACAGAATATATTATCAATCAGGTAAAAAAAGAAAGCGGATACACGAACCTTAAAGTAGTTGCGACCGGTGGACTCGGAAGAATCATTTCAGATGCCACAGAACTGATCGAAGTATATGACAGCGTTCTTACACTGGAAGGTCTTCGTATTATTTATGAGAAGAATCAGAAATAATACAGGGCAGGAATAAGAAGAACGAAAATAGGAAAGATAAAATAGCGAAAGCAAGATTGAAAGCGGAGATAACTATGAGTCAACTTACAATCGGAAATGTTGTATTAAAGAACAACTTAATCTTGGCTCCCATGGCAGGTGTAACAGACCTGCCATTTCGTTTGCTCTGCAAAGAGCAGGGAGTGGGGCTGCTGTGCATGGAAATGGTCAGTGCAAAAGCGATCTATTATAATAATAAAAACACAGAAGCACTCCTTGAGATTCATGAAGAAGAAAAACCTGTCTCTCTTCAATTATTCGGATCGGATCCGGTGATCATGAGTGAGATGGCAAAACGAATCGAAGAGAGACCCTTTTCTATCCTGGACATTAATATGGGCTGTCCGGTGCCGAAGGTCGTGAACAATCAGGAAGGTTCGGCATTAATGAAACAGCCGGAACTTGTGGAAAAGATCGTATCCATGACAGTGAAAGCAATTAAAAAACCTGTGACAGTTAAGATCAGAAAAGGTTTTGACGATAAAAATGTGAATGCAGTTGAGATCGCTAAGATCATAGAGCAGTGTGGCGCTGCAGCGATCGCGGTTCATGGAAGGACTAGAGAACAGTATTACTCCGGTGTGGCAGACTGGGATATCATCAGACAGGTAAAAGAGGCAGTGTCCATCCCGGTAATTGGGAATGGGGATGTTGATTCGCCGATACGGGCTAAGCAGCTCGTGGAAGAGACCGGGTGTGACGGCATTATGATTGGAAGAGCAGTTCAGGGCAATCCCTGGATCTTCAGCCAGACATTAGCCTATCTTGATACCGGAATCATTCCGGCAGCACCTGACTTTTCGGAGATTATATCGACGATCAGGAGACACGCGAAGCTGCAGCGGCAATATAAAGGGGAATATCTTGGAATACGTGAAATGAGAAAGCACCTGTCCTGGTACCTGACGGGATTTCCTAATTCAGCGAAAATGAGAAGCAAAGTGAATGAAATGACCAGTTTTCAAGAGCTTGAAGAATTTCTTGACATGCTTACAATAACTAAGGTATAATACCTTAGTTAAATGGAGAAGACTACCATAAATTTATTATAGATGTAGTTATGAAGAACGGTAACAGAATCATATTTTGTCAAAGGAAGGGTCGGACGACATGGAACAAAAGAAAAATATTTTAACCTATGAAGGGCTTAGAAGATACGAAGATGAACTTCATGATTTAAAGGTCGTTAAACGTAAAGAAGTTGCTCAGAAAATCAAAGAAGCGAGAGAACAGGGTGACCTTTCAGAAAATGCGGAATATGATGCTGCGAAGGACGAACAGCGTGATATCGAAGCAAGAATTGAAGAACTTGAGAAAATCCTGAAAAATGCAGAAGTAGTTGTTGAGGACGAAGTTGATCTCGACAGAATCAGCATCGGATGTAAAGTAGATATTCTGGATGTAGAATACAATGAAACATTTACTTACAAAATCGTAGGTTCTACTGAAGCAAACAGTTTAAAAGGCAAGATCTCTAATGAATCACCGGTAGGAAGAGCATTGATCGGTGCACAGAAGGGTGAAACTGTTTCTGTAGATACACAGGCAGGACAACTTCAGTATAAAGTACTTGAAATTCAAAGATCTAATTAATCATACAGGTTCGTTCATTAAGGAGATAAGACATTGGGTGAAGCAGATAATAATCAGAATGTACAGGAACAGGATCTTAACCAGCTGTTAAAAGTACGCCGTGAAAAACTGGCTGTATTACAGGAAGGCGGAAAGAATCCTTTTGAAATTACAAAATATGATGCATCACATCATAGTGCAGAAATCAAAGAAAAATTTGAAAGTCTTGAAGGAAGCAGAGTAACGATCGCCGGAAGAATCATGTCAAAGAGACTGATGGGAAAAGCATCATTTTGTAACATTCAGGATCTGCAGGGAAATATCCAGTCCTATGTTGCACGTGACAGCATTGGCGAAGAATCCTATGCTGAATTTAAAAAATATGATGTTGGTGATATTGTTGGACTTGAAGGAGAAGTATTCAAGACAAAAACAGGAGAAATCTCGATTCACGCGGATAAGATCATTCTTCTGACAAAGAGTCTTCAGATTCTTCCGGAAAAATTCCACGGATTGACCAATACAGATATTAGATATCGTCAGAGATATGTGGATCTGATCATGAATCAGGACGTCAAAGAGACATTTATCAAGAGATCAAAGATCATAAGTTATATCCGTCGTTACCTGGATGGAGAAGGATTCATGGAAGTTGAAACACCGGTACTGGTACAAAATGCCGGCGGTGCAGCAGCCAGACCTTTCGATACGCATTTCAATGCGTTGGATGAAGATGTGCATCTTAGAATTTCACTTGAATTATATTTAAAAAGACTGATCGTTGGTGGACTTGAAAGAGTATACGAGATCGGACGCGTATTCCGTAACGAAGGAACAGATACCAAGCACAACCCTGAGTTCACATTAATGGAACTGTATCAGGCGTATACTGATTACTACGGTATGATGGATCTGTGTGAGAATCTGTATCGCTATGTAGCACAGGAAGTTCTGGGAACAACACTCATTCCTTATGGAGATGAGATGATCGATCTTGGAAAACCATTCGAACGTATTACAATGCTCGACGCCGTTGAAAAATACACAGGAATCAATTTCCGTGAAATCAAAACAGACGAAGAAGCAAAAGCACTTGCTGACAAACATGAAGTACATTACGAAGCAAGACATAAAAAAGGTGATATCTTAAGCTTATTCTTTGAAGAATTCGTAGAAGATAAACTGATCCAGCCTACTTTTGTAATGGATCATCCGGTTGAAATCTCACCACTGACCAAGAAAAAACCAACCGATCCGGACTATACAGAACGTTTTGAATTATTCATCACATGCCGTGAAATGGCAAATGCATATTCCGAGTTAAATGATCCACTTGACCAGAGAGAACGTTTCGAAGCGCAGGA
>JAQVCQ010000055.1:5462-16949 GCA_028689715.1 Lachnospiraceae bacterium | reverse complement strand
CTGAAATAGAAGAAATATTGAGAGATGCTATCACACAAGACGGGTTTATGATGCTGTATCAGCCTATGGTAGATACCAGAACCGGACAGATCGCAGCATATGAGGCATTGCTTCGTTTAAAAGATGGACAGGCATCCCCTGCTGAGTTCATAAAAATAGCTGAGAAAAATGGGATGATCATACAGATTGGAAGACTTGTCACACAGGCTGTAATAAAACAGATGCATTTGTGGAAAGAGTCTGGCATGGACTTAAAGCCTGTATCGATCAACTTTTCAGCAAATCAGTTACAGGACATTGGATATCTTGATTTTTTACAGGAACAGCTATCGCTTTATCAGATTGCCCCTCAATTCCTTGAAATCGAAATTACTGAAAATATTTTAATGGAAAATCTGCAGTTAACAATGCAGTTCTTAAATAAACTTCGTGAGATGGGAGTCGCAATAGCCATTGATGACTTTGGGACAGGGTTCTCTTCTCTGAACTACTTGAGTTTTATGCCGGTCAATATAGTGAAATTAGACCGTTCACTTAATTTAAAGTTCCTTGAGCATGATAAATTACAGGTGATGGAGAGTCTGATCTCACTAGTACACAGTCTTGGGCTAACAGTTGTGGCTGAAGGAATCGAAAAAGAAGAACATGTAGAATTGTTAAGACAGTTTGGCTGTGATCTGATACAGGGGTATTATTTCAGCAGACCGGTACCTGCGGAACAGATTTTCACAGGTACGATTTAAATGATGTACATAAAAGAAGAACGGGGTATCACGACACCCCGTTCTTCTTAAGCTCAGCTTTGTTTGTATATAGATTATTGTCGGTCTCACGATACAGATCGTCAAGGCTTTTATCTTTACTGTCTTCGATTCCAAAAGCAACAGCGAACTGCTCATTTTTATACTGGACACAGTATTTGTTAAACTCTGTTTCAAGACGCTTCATAAAAAGTATTGCATCTGGTTTTTCAGTTGAAGGAAGGATGATTACGAACTCATCGCCACCATATCTAGGAGTAAAATCATTGAAAAATGTTGTCCAGTCCTGGTCGCCCTGTTATATTCAGCATGGATAAATTCCGTAAAATATCTTCTATTATACAGCCCGGTCAGGCTATCGGTAATGCTTGCCAGATACAGATCTTTACTATGTGCTGAATATTGTTTCATAACATAATGAATGATGAGTATGACAGCAACGGAAACTATGGTAAAATTAACAGAAAGATCAAAGATTCGATAAGCAGGATCAGTATAGACATAATAATGATCCGGGAACCAAATTTCAGTGTGCAGCATCAATACTGCTTCTATACAAACAAAAACTGGAAAGCAATATTCCCATGAATTTACAGCTGTAAAAGACAGGAATATAATAGAAAATAGTGTTATATACATCATGGCACTGTAAGAACCAGGTGATGTCCAGTAACCAAAGGGTATGTACAAAAACGTCATGACAGCCATAAAGCTGATCCTGGCAATTGAATACAGCTCCAGTCTTTTAGACAGTATCAGCCAGACTGCACAGAAAAGCATAATTACAATGGACGTGATTACGTTTATAACAGGCCTTTTATTATACAGGTTTACAAGCATGATAATTCCGGCTAAAAAGATGACCACAAGTAAGAAACGGTTAAACAAGGTATATCTGATGTCCTTTTCAAGATCATAATGATGGGAAGATAATTTATTTTTCATAGATAGACCCTCCGTTCTTGGACGATTATAATAAAAGTATAGCATTAAATACAGAAAAATGAACAGAGATTTCATTGCAGGAGAGGAGCTGATCATGAAAGCAGGAATCAAAGCGATAAAAATTGGTGTAGGAAGCATGTTATCCATCATGATTGCATATGCGTTTGGCCTGGATTATGCAGTTTCAGCTGGAATCATAACAATATTATCGATACAGGACACAAAAAAAGAGACGATAGTTGTTGTGCTAAAAAGAATTACAGCGTTTATCCTTTCAGTTTTGGTTGCAGCTGTCGCATTTGGTATTTTCTCATTTTCTATATGGGGATTTGGTCTTTATTTACTGATTTTTTCGGGAATCTGCCTTGTGATAGGATTCAGAGAATCGATACCGGTCAATGCAGTATTGGCAACTCATTTTTTACTGGATGAAAGGATGACGATGTCCGCAGTCAGTAACGAGGCGTCCCTGATGGTGATTGGCGCAGGGATCGGCGTGATCTTAAATCTCTTCATCGCAAGTAACGTTGTTCAGATCCGGAATAAACAAAGAGAGATCGAGCATTGTCTGAAAGCACTGTTATTTCAGATGGCGGATGACCTTGTTACTTCGCTTGACAGTCCGATTCTGGATGATAAGTATACTGAACTTAAAAGTCATGTGGAAGCAGGGCTGAATTTTGCAAAACAGAATAAGAATAATACATTGTTTCAGGAATCTGAGTATTTTATAAAATATATGCAGATGCGTTTTGAACAGCTTGATATCTTAAAAGAGATCATGGGTAATATAAAATCACTAAATTTAAAAGTCAGTCAGTCCTATGAAACAGCAGACTGGATCCGTAAGATCGCCAATTCTCTATCTGAATCGCAGAATAGTCGTGGACTATTGGCACAGCAGCATATTTTGCTTGAAAAATTCAGGGAGGATGCACTTCCGGAAACCAGAGATGAGTTTGAGACCAGAGCAGTTCTATATGGGATTCTGATGAATCTTAGATTGTTTTTAATTGTCAAGAAACGTTTTGCGGATGCTTTGACAAAGGAACAGATTCAAAAATACTGGGAACAGAACACAGAAGGTTTAGGAAAGGAGGAAAAAAATGATTATTAAAAAATCAAAAATTGCGGTCATAGGGTGTGGTCTGGTTGGCTCTTCAACAGCATTTAGTCTTATTACGCAGGGAGTATGTGATGAGGTCATCATGATCGATATTAATCAGGAAAAGGCACTTGGCGAAGTAATGGACTTAAGAGATACCATAAAATATCTCGATCGTAATGTTAAAATAAAAGCAGGCACCTATGAAGATTGTAAAGATGTGGATATCATTGTAGTAACGGCAGGTGCACCGCCAAAACCGGGACAAACGCGTTTGGATACATTGGATCTAAGTGCTCAGATTGCAAAATCTATTGTGGAACCTGTCATGAATAGCGGTTTTCAGGGTATTTTTGTTGTAGTTTCCAATCCGGTCGATATGGTAGCCTATCTGATTTACAAACTTTCAGGTCTTCCTAAAAATCAGGTGATTGGTACAGGTACAGCTCTGGATTCTGCCAGATTACAGAATTTGATCGGTGACATGGTAAATGTCGATCCAAGAAGTGTATACGCATATTCAATGGGGGAACATGGTGACTCGCAGATGGTACCATGGTCAACTGTTACAGTAGCTGGAAAATCATTTCATGATATTATTTCAGACAATCCTGATATTGTGGGAGCCGTAGATCTTGATGAGATTGTTGCGAAAACAGCAAAGGAAGGATGGGAAATCTATCATAGAAAGGGAACGACCTATTATGGTATTGCTTCTGCCTGTGTTGGAATCATTAAGGCAATCCTGTATGATGAAAATAAGATCATACCGGTCTCAACATTACTGGAAGGGGAATATGGAGAAGAAGATATTTTTGCAGGAGTACCAAGTATTTTGAACAGAACAGGGGTCGCAGACATTCTTGAGATCCATATGTCAGAAGAGGAACAGGCGAAATTCAAGGAATCAGCCAATGTGATCAGGGAATATGTACAAAGGTTAAAAAAATATTATGAATGAACGAATGCCATTTGAGAAATGAAAGGAGTAGGTATGAGTATAAAAAAAGTAGTGATTACAGGTGTGAGCGGGCTGCTTGGTCCGTATGTTGAGGAACATATGATCAACATGGGGTATGATGTCCTGAGTGTGGACATAAACAAACCCAAAGTGAGTAAAGCGGCATTTTTAAAGGTGAATCTTTTAAATCTTGGTGAATGCTATGGGGCACTTGCAGGAGCAGATGCTGTGATCCATCTGGCAGCAATACCAGTTGCATACAGTCATCCAAATGAGGTGACATTTCAAAATAACGTCATGAGCACATATAATATTCTGGAAGCATCGGCAGGATTGGGAATCAAAAAAGTCGTACTGGCTTCAAGTGAATCATCATATGGAATTGTTTTTTCTAAACAAAATCTTGCACCACAGTATGTGCCAATGGATGAAGAACATCCACAGCTTCCGGAAGACAGTTATGGTCTGTCAAAAATCGTTGCTGAAAAAGCAGGGGATATGTTCAATCGGCGTTGTGGAATGCAGGTAGTATCATTAAGGATCGGAAATGTGATCACACCAGAAATGTATCAGAACTTCCCATCATTTATACATGATCCGAAACCAAGGAGAACAATTCTCTGGAGCTACGTTGATGCACGCGATATTGCGCAGGCTTGCAGACTATCTATTGAGACCGATGGTCTTGGGTCAGTAGCTCTGAATCTTGCTGCAGACGATACCAGCATGGATATAAAAAGCTGTGATCTGATGAAGGCAGAATTTCCCTCAGTTACAGATGTCAGATCATCCATAGACGGATATCAGACCTTATTGAGCAATGAAAAGGCCAAAAAGATGCTCAATTGGACACCGGTGCATACATGGAGAGAAGAAATAAAGTACAACAGATAAAGTCATGATTTTTTTTGATCATCCGGGTCCTCTTTTTGTGAAGGATCCGGGTGATTTTCATTTGAATAAATACATTCCCTGTTTTTCATCATGGTAAGTGCAATATAAACGTCTGTTTCGGTCGGCAGTCCTTTTTTTCTAAGCATACGATGGAATAACGAACGAAATCCGGCATATATAATAGCAAACACAGGCACACCAATGACCATACCTGGGATGCCGAAAAGACCGCCGAAAATAGTAATGGCAAATATGACCCAGAAGCTGCTGATGCCGGTAGAGTTTCCTAAAATCTTAGGTCCTATGATATTACCATCGATCTGTTGTAGTATAATAATAAAAATCACAAAATAGAGACAATGAATCGGACTGATCATAAGAATCAGGATCGCGCAGGGTATTGCACCTAAATAAGGTCCAAAGAATGGAATAATGTTCGTGACACCTATGATCACACTGACAAGGATCGCATATGGAATTTCCAGGAAAGAGGTACCTATGAAACATAGAAGTCCGATAATAATGGAGTCAACAATTTTTCCTGATAAAAATCCGACAAATGTTCTATGGACGAAACGCATATTCCGAATAAAATGGTTTGCTTTGTTTTCTTCGAATAATGCATAGACTATTTTTTTTGCCTGACCGGAAAACAATTCTTTTGAACTCATAAGATAAATTGAAATGATAATTCCAATCATGAATTCGAACAGAAATTTCATAATGCTGAATACACCATTATAAAGGGTGGTTGCCAGGTTACCAAGATTTTTAATATTAGGTGCAATATTTTTATTGAACCATTCCACGATTTCCGTGGAATCTGTCAGAATGATATTTTGTGTCAGATATTCATTTATAACAGGATTTAGTTCCCGTATATCACCGAACCAATTGGTAAAGTTTGAAACATATGTCGGAAAGTGGGAAGCAATGCTTTGAATGCTACTGATCAGCTGTGGTAGTATCATGGCAAACAGACTGTAAATAATAAAAGAAACAATGATCAGAACAGTCAGTATGGTAACAGAGCGAATTCTCTTTTTCAGTTTTATAGACTTATGCACGGAGAGTTTTTTTAGGACTGGGTAGATCAGTCGGTTCTCTAAAAAATTAACGATGGGAGTCAGAAGGTAAGCAATAATAAAACCTAAAATGATCGGCATGCCGATCCTGACCAATTCAAGTATATTATCGTGAATTTTCACTCCATGAAATAACAGATAATAAAAGCAGATACTGAATATTATGACTAACAGTGCGGTAATTCCCCAGTAAAGATATTTTTTATCCCATCTATATTTCATTGCGCCACCTCATACAATTCATTATTATTAAAATTCCATTAAAACCATTCTAACATGCCTGTAAAACTGATACAATACAAACACAGAATTGATCATTTTATCAGGAAATAAAAGTCTTTTTTGATGAACGCGAAAACAATTGGAGAATTAAAGTGGAGTATATAGAGGCAAAAACGATCATATCGGGATATAGAGAAGGCAATCCATGGTTCGGCCATAATTATAATATGAATATCTATAAAGGTTGCTGTCATGGATGCATCTATTGCGACAGCAGAAGTGAATGTTATGGTGTCGAGGAGTTTGACCGTGTCAGGGCAAAGGACAAGGCACTTGAGATCATTGAGAGGGATCTCAGATCTAAAAGGAAAAAGGGTGTAATCGGAACAGGGGCCATGAGCGATCCGTATAACCCACTTGAAAAAGAGGCAGGACTGACCAGGGAAGCATTAAAATTGATTGATCAATATGGATTTGGAATTGCGATCGCGACAAAGAGTACACTGATCGAACGCGATTTGGATCTTTTAGTGAAAATATCAAAACACTCACCGGTCATTGTGAAAATAACTGTGACGACTGCTGACGATGAATTATGTAAACTGATAGAACCAAACGTTGCACCGACTTCAGAAAGGTTTCAGGCGATAAAAGCATGTTCTGATGCTGGTATATTTACCGGTGTTTTAATGATGCCGATTTTGCCATATATCAACGATACAGAGGGAAATGTCAGCAATGTGATCTCATTGGCAGGTCAGAACGGAGCAAAGTTCATTTATCCAGCCTTCGGAGTCACACTACGACAGAATCAGAGAGAGTGGTATTATAGTCAGCTCGACCATAAATTTCCCGGAATCAAAGAAAAATATATGCAGCGATATGCGAATGCTTATGAATGTGCTTCCCCGAATGCAAGGGAGTTGTGGAAATTATTCATGTATCAGTGCAGAGAACAGAATATTCTGTATAAGATGGAGGATATTATTAGGGAATATACTGATAAATATAAAGTTGAACAGTTATCACTGTTTGATTTTAATTCATAAGTATAAGGAGGAACGAGACATCATATTATTTGAAGAATTTGAACTGATGCTGGATGAAATTGTTAGATTACTGCCTGAAGAACTGATGAAGGATCTAAATGGTGGGATTCATGCAATAGAGGAAGATAAATTACATAGGAAAGCAAAAGATATGGATTTGTGGATTCTGGGAGAATATCTCAACTCAAGACAGATGGGCAGATCGATCATTATATATTACGGATCTTTCATGCGGTTGTATGGAGGCAGAAATGAAGTGTTCATCAAGGAACGTCTCAGAAAAAATGTGCTGCATGAATTCAGACATCACCTTGAATCATTGGCAGGTGAGCGGGGACTTGAGATCGAAGATGAGATCGCAATCAAAGCCTATGAAGAAAAGAATCGCAACAAGCAGATCAAGAATGAGAAATAAAAGATATCAAGAATGAAATAAAATCATACGGTTTGTAAATTGTTGAAATATAAGCTATAATGTCAGAAAATAAAGAATCAGAAATGTACTTTGAAACAGGAAATCACATATTTGGAGGCAAAGGAGGACGTATATGGAAAGAAAGATCAAAGAAAAAGTAACTGGATTTCGCACGAAAGATGGTGCTGGTGTCAGTCTTGTCAGAGTTCTGGGAACAGAAACGGTAAAAATATTTGATCCAATCCTGATGCTGGATTCATTTGACAGCACGAACCCTGAAGACTATACCGCAGGTTTTCCACTTCATCCACATCGTGGCATTGAGACGATCAGTCTGATCGTTAAAGGGAATATGGTACATAAGGACAGTCTTGGAAATGAAGATGCAATATCAGACAGAGAAGTACAGTGGATGACAGCAGGATCTGGAATCCTCCATGAAGAGATGCTTCCGGCGTCAGAACGAATGCTTGGTGTACAACTATGGCTGAATATGCCTGCTAAAGATAAAATGAAAAAGCCTGCTTATCAAAGCATAAAAAGAAATGAAATAGAAGCAATCCCTATTGAAGGTGGAAGTTTAAGACTTGTAAGCGGGACATATAAAGATCACACCGGGTATCAGGGACACTATCTGCCGTTGGATTATTATGACATCATTTTGGAGTCCAATCGTAAATTTATGATTGAGATGAATAGGGATAAATCAGTTATGGTGTTCTTACTGACAGGGCATGCTATGATAGCAGGAGAACTGGTCGAAGAAAAGACTGCAGTAAAACTGTCAGAGGGAACAAGCCTTACAATGGAATCTCTGGATCAGGAAACAGAAATATTATTCATTAGTTCTGATCGTCTGGATGAATCCGTCGCATGGGGTGGTCCAATCGTCATGAACACACAGGATGAGCTGAATACAGCTTTTCGCGAATTAAGAGAAGGTACTTTTTTAAAAGATAAGATGGAATATCATATTGATAACAAATAATAAAAATACTTTCAAGTACCTTGACTGGTGCGCGAGGTAAACACAAAGATAGGAGTCAGACATGAATCAATTCGACAATGTAACAGTCATCAAAAAAGCAAATTTATACTTTGACGGGAAGGTCACCAGCAGAACTGTCCTTTTTTCAGACGGTTCAAAAAAAACACTTGGAATTATTATGCCGGGAACATACGAATTTGGGACTGCAGACAAAGAAATCATGGAAATTTTGTCAGGTTCAGGCAGGTATTTGATCAGTGGCAGCCAGGAGTGGATTCAGTTTCGGGAGGGAGATCGTTTTGTAGTGCCTGCAAACAGCTCTTTTCAGATAGAAACAGCGGAGATAACTGACTATTGCTGCTCATATGGAAATTGATTGTAAAATTATAAAAATAAGTGTATAATTTCAGTAAGTAGAACAAGTATCATCATAAAATCAATCATATCATTTGATTGCTTTTATTAATCATTACGAAACAAATACATTATATTGATCTTACTAGTTGGATTGAAATAGATAAGGTCGTGATGTTTCTATGAAGAGAATTTTTCTGAATCTCAAGTTGAAAATCATTCTTATTATAATAGCATTGTTCAGCTGCCTATTAATGATATTATTAGGGATTGTTCATCATGTCATGATCATAAACATACGCAATGTTGAGGACATATACCTGAAGGAACAGTCAGCACTTGCATTAAAAGCAATCGACTATGAGATCAATAGTGTCCATATGTTAACTTATGACTGGGCGGTATGGGATGATTCCTATTATTATATGCTGGGTCAGAAGCCCGATTACATTGAGTCTAATTTTTCTGAGGAAACTTTTGAAAATTTAAAAATCGACAGGATCAGTTTTATTAATACAAATGATCAGATTGTTCCGATTTCGGACAGGGAGTTCGATCTGAATCATTCAATTGCTGAAGTCGTGAGCCGGGATCAACTGAATAGACTGGTCAATATGATGGAAAGCCAAAAACAGAAAAAGTGCGTTTGCGGGATTATTAAAACAGATACCAATTATCTGATCCTCTCGCTTTATCCGATTTCCCTCACTGATGAAAGTGGAGAAGATGTTGGATATCTTGTTATGGGCAGATGGCTGAATTTAGATCTGATCGAACAGCTGAATGGAAGATATAATTTAAAAATGAATCTGACAGATGATCTTCAGGACCAAGGAGTACAATTGTCGTCAGATGAAGAGTTGATTTTTATTACAAGCGCTAAAGAGGATATTTTTGGGGAACAAAATATAGGAATCACAGTTACTTCTAAGAGAACTCTTTACGGGATCTGTAAACTGGCTAGTAATTTGTTATCGACCAGTATCATCATTGCAATGGCTATTTTTGGATTTTTGATCTTTCAGTTAATTAATACAAAATTATTGCACAGAGTCATCAAAATGAGTGCAGGTGTGAATGCTTTGGTAAATGGCAATGAGGAATTCATTTACAATCCGGATACGAAAAAAGATGAGATCAGTACTTTACACAATTCGATCAGAGAGATGTATTCTACGATCAGATCGCAGAGCAGTGATCTGGATGAAAAAAATGCTGAACTTGAAGAATTAAATGCTTCTCTGGAAAAAAGAGTAGAAGAACGTACGGAAGAAATCAAGAAAGCAAATCACAAGCTACAGGAGAAAGAAGAAAATTACCGTACGATCGTAAGTCAGTTTCCAGACTGGATCTTTCAAATGGACAGAAATTACAGATTTTTGGAGTATGAAGGTGGGAAGCAGGAACAATTATTGATGTCACCGGAACATTTCATTGGGAAGAAAGTCGATGAAGTGATGCCGCTCGATCTGGCCAGATTAATTCAGAGTAAGGTGGATGAAGCGATAACTACAAATGAAATGATAGAATTCAACTATCAAATCGATATGGGAAACAAAGCAAAAGAATATGAAGCCAGACTGATTCCTTTAAAGAGCCGTGGAGTATATGCATTTATCAGAGATATTACAGATTCACAGAGGACAAGAAGAGAAATAGAATATTTAAGTTATCATGACCAACTGACTGGACTGTATAACCGCCATTATTTTGTTACCGAATTTAACAGAGTCAATGTATTCCGAAATATGCCTTTAACATTATTATCCATGGATGTGAATGGTCTGAAATTGATCAATGATGCTTTTGGGCATCAGATGGGTGACAAACTACTCCGTGGTGTTGCAACTGCAATCAGAAGAGGTGTCAGAGCAGATGAGATCATAGCGAGACTTGGAGGAGATGAGTTTGCAGCACTACTCCCTAATACAAGTGAAGAAACTGCACGTATCATGATCGACAGGATCAAGAATGAAGTAAATAAAATCGTCATCAATGGAGTGCAAATGTCGATCTCCATTGGATACTCAACGACCAATGATGAATCAACAGATGTTGACTATCATTTAAAACTGGCTGATGAGAAGATGTACAATGAAAAGATACAGGAAAGTCAGTTCATGAGAGAGAATGCATTGACCGGTATTTATAATACATTTCTTAATCGTGATGAAACTGACAGGATTCATAGTGAATATGTAACAGAACTCAGCATGAGAATTGGAAAAGAGATGGATCTGAGTGAATATGATATGCATCATCTTCGACTGGCGGCAATGTATCACGATATTGGAATGCTGGGAATACCAAAAGAGATCCTTTCCAAGAGAGGAAAGTATACAGAGCGGGAATATACTTCAGTGAAGAGGCATAGTGAGATTGGGTATCAGATCGTTAATTCAGTTCATTCTCTCGGTAACGTTGCTGACATTATACTTCACCATCATGAAAGATTCGATGGAAACGGATATCCCGGTGGAATGAAAGGTGATGAAATTCCACTTTTATCCAGGATCATCAGTTTGGCTGATGCATACGAAACAATGATTCACTATCGCTCATACAAAACACAGAGAACTGTGGAGGAAGCAAAGAAAGAGATTATGAAATGTTCCGGTACCCAGTTCGACCCGGCAATTGTTTCAATATTTCTTCAGATGAGATAAGTGAGAAGATACTTCGTGCGTCTGTCATTATAAAAATAAAAG
>JAQVCQ010000055.1:2697-5362 GCA_028689715.1 Lachnospiraceae bacterium | reverse complement strand
GGAGGAAGCAAAGAAAGAGATTATGAAATGTTCCGGTACCCAGTTCGACCCGGCAATTGTTTCAATATTTCTTCAGATGAGATAAGTGAGAAGATACTTCGTGCGTCTGTCATTATAAAAATAAAAGATCAGGCTGTTATGACTATAACAGCCTGATCAACATCATGGCAACATCATCATTAAAATCTTTATTACTTGATTTATGAATCATATGAAAAGCATAATATATTTCTTCTAAGAACTCTTCCGGATTTTCCGTCAGAGCTTTTTTTAATTGGGCAGAAGCCTTAGTCACTTTATCCCATCCATTAAAATCACAATTGGCGCCAGCGCAAAACAGCCCATCAGTATATAAAAATATCAGATCATTTTTCTGGAGCTGAAGCGTTTCGGTTCGAAAAGTCACATCATCAAGCATACCAACGAGGAAACCATCCTGGCGGATCTCTTCAAATCCATCCTGGTCAGAATGATAAATTACAGGATATGGATGTCCGGCATTTGCATAACTCAGTTTATTTTTTTCTATAACACCAACAAAAGCTGTAAAGACTACATAACTATCCATGCCTGCAAAATCAAAGTACTGGAAAATAGAACGGTTCATATCTTCTAAGATCTGATGCGGTAGAATTCCATATTTTTCAATGCTTTTGCGATACAGGATCTTTACCATTGAGGATGCCATTCCTGCGGCAATACCATGTCCGGTCACATCCGCGACCATAAAATGAATACGGTCATCTATCTCAACGCAATCAAAGAGATCTCCACCAATTCCGAGAGAAGGATAGTATTTAATAAAGAGCTCCACATCCCGAAAACGGTTTGATTTAGGGAGCATACTATTTGCAAAGGCATTCGCATAGGCAAGTTCACTGCTGATATGTCGGTTCAGATCTGCGATAATATGATTTTGCTCATAGACTAATAGTGCATTCTTTGCTTTTAAAGGCAAAATAATATTCATGTCATTTTCTGAGAGTGGCTTTGTGAAATAATCAATAGCACCCTCTTTAAGAGTTTGTTCAATAGATCTGATTTCTGTAATAGAACTATTTACAATAACAGGAATTGCATGATATTTCTCACTTTTTTTTAACTTTTTCAGAGTTTCATAACCATCCAGCACAGGCATGATCAAATCAAGGATAATGAGATCGACCTGAATTTTCTCAACAAGATCAAGCACCTGCTGACCGTTTTCAGCTTCTTCGAATACAACATTATCCAGATTGTGGAATAGAATATTTTTGATTAATTTGCGATTGAGTGCAGCATCGTCTGCAATAAGTATACGATATCGCATGATATCACTCCTTCCCGTTATTCAGTCAGGGCAAAGAATTGATCGAGCTTCATTAATTTGAACAGATTCTGGATTTCGTTGCTTGCTCCAGATACACAGAATTCTTTTTCAATTGCCTTCATCTTTTTATACAGACTGATTACAAAAGTAACACCGGTAGAATCAATATTGACTGTCTGACTTAGATCCAGGATGCATTTCTGATATTGTTCATGATCCTGTAACAGCAGATCAAGCTGCTGATTATATTCAGGTATTTTATTTGCAGTCAATCCTTCTGTCATAAGTAATGTAAGTTTATTATTTTCAATCTTTCGTTCCATTTTCAATTTCCTCCTGATCCAGATCGAGAATCACGTTTACCTGGTTACCTGCCACATCAACGCGAAAAGCCATTTCAATGAGCAATGGAAAACCACGTTTTCTGTCTCTTAACAGAATGTCCGCATCATCAGAGTCGAAAGTCTGATTTGATAGAATGATCCCGTCTCCTTCATCTTTTACTTCTAATATTAAATAATTACCGTCCTGAAGAATACGACACATTACTTTTTTCTCCAGACTGAACTTGTTGCCATGTTCCACTGCATTATTTAATAATTCCCTGAGTAAAAAATTAATTTTAAATACAATTTTTTTGTTCAGCCATGGCCACTTTGCAGTCAGGATATTTAAAATTTCACCAACTGCATCATCGACGGCCTGAAATGAAGATTCAATACTTTTTTCGTATACTACCATATTAGTCACCTCTACATGTTACTGAATCAGATAGAAAACAACAGCTGTGATCATTGTAGGTAATAGAGCATATTTGAACAACATACCGGAAGAAATACCGGTCTTAAAATACTTCTTCAGAATGGATTGACCGACCGGGTTTGGAGCATTTGCAATCAGAGTCAGACCACCACCGGTGATCGCACCGGTCACAATCGCATACTTCAATTCATCTGAAAAATCAGGAACCAGCGTGCTCAGATAGGTGATTGCGGCGTTGTCATTAAATGCAGTCAATACAATCGCAGTCAGATTCAGGCCAAGTTTTGGAAGACTTCCAAGTAATGGTGCGATCCACCAGCCCTGTAAGGTACCATGAACAATTAATCCCGCCAGAAAAAATGCAACTAACACAGGCTGCTTTAAATCAAGTCTGTTCTGATAGAAAGAAGTCACCTGATAAAAGCCAAGGAAGAATAAAAAACCGGCCATGAAAAGAACTGGTTCATGCGCATTGACAACCGTCCATAACAGGAATACCAGATGGATCAGCATGATCCAGAGAGGTACTGAGTCTTCCCGCTGATCCCAGTTTGGATCCATATAGGGAGGACGTTTTTCGGGGGGGAGCAGTCC
>JAQVCQ010000055.1:0-2597 GCA_028689715.1 Lachnospiraceae bacterium | reverse complement strand
ATAATGAATAATGGTTCCGTATAATGAAGTGAGTCCAAGTAAGTAACACAGGTATCCCAGTTGAAGTAGGCAATGATGGATGCTGCCAGAATCACAGACCAAAGTCCAAAAACAACTTCGACTTCTCCAAGAAGATGAAAAATACTAGCGATGATGGAATGTGAATTTTTATCACGCAGACCCTGCCGGATCAGTTCCTGATAATGTTCCTCAAGATGATGTGCTCTTTTTTGGAATATTCCGATGACCATAGTATGGCAGATGGCCAGAAAGAAAATAATCGTTGCGATCAGATTAAATGGTTCAGTCTGAATGCGATGAATCAATACGGAAAAATAGTTATTATTTTCCGAATCGCCATAGTCATCCTGTGACAATGGGAAGGAGACATCAGAAACTTCTGCCTCAGATTCAAGACCGGAGTGTTCCTTTGCCATAGTCTGTAAAGGGGCGTTAACAGTTGTAAGAAAAGAAAATAATACCAAAACACTCAAAAATTGAAGGATATACTTTTTCATAAGAGAGGTCTCCTTGTATGATAAAAATGAGGTTTATGGAAATACATTTAGTTTTCACTATAAAATTCTGATATTGCCTTAAATGTCTGTTCAACTTTAAGAAAAGCCTGAATCATATCAGGATCAAATTCAATTCCCGCTCCTTGTTTCAGGATCGAAACTGCCTCTTCATGACTGACAGCACTTTTATAGATTCGATTGGTCGTAACGGCATCGTAAACATCTGCAACAGCCATGATCCGTGCTTCGATCGGGATGGAAGAGGTACGAAGACCTAAAGGGTATCCGCTTCCGTTCCAACGTTCATGATGATGATATACAATATTGACGACAGTATCAATGAACATACTGTCGGTCAGACCGACATTACCACGCACAATCGTTTCTTTTCCATAAACTGTGTGCATTTTCATGATGTCAAATTCTTCATGTGTCAATTTACCGGGCTTTAATAAAATATGATCAGGGATGGCAACTTTTCCAATGTCATGCAGTGGAGCACACTGAACCATGATTGACATTTTATATTCATTTATTTTCTTATCCTGAAACAGATTATTATATGCGGAAGAAAGAAGTTCAACATATTTTTGCGTTCTGATAATATGCAATCCTGTTTCATGATCCCTGATTTCAGCAAGTGACACCAGGCTTGTAACGGTAAGTGCCTTTACTTTTTCCAGTTCAGTTTTTTCGTGATTCACGGCTTGGACCAGTCTGTTATATTCATTTTGAAAATCACGGATCTCCCCATAAGATTTAATATTCATTGTCATGGGAACCGCATCATAACGTGACTGTGTCAGAGAACTTTGCATATCCCGTAATGGCCTGAGTATGATCCATTCCATGAACAGAAATGTAAAACCGGCAACGATAAGGATCAAGAATGTTATAAAGATCACTCTTGATTCAACAGTCAGCCAGATTGCTTCTTTCACTGTTCTTGCGGGGATGGAGGCAACAAAATGACCATTTAGTATTTCTGTAGAGCTTATGATCTCGTAATGGTCTTCATGATTCAATATAGAATATTTTTCGTTCTTATATAATTCAGGCAGATCATAATCAAGTTGCTTTGTCGTATAGAGGTTTTCTTCAAGTGGAGAAAATAAAACGATTCCTGATGAATTTAAAAATTCCATACTTCCGTCATAACTAAGTTCGACCTTGTTCATTTCAGCAGCAAGATCCTGGATAGTCACGTCCATTCCAATCACGCCGAATACCTGCCCGGAATGATCTTTTAAAGCCAGAACAGTTGCGATATTAATATCCGGGTTCGTAATGGAAGGATATGGTTCTGTCATCTGAATTCCGTCAGGATGATCAAGTGCAAGTTGATACCATGGACGTTCTCGTGGATCATATCTGGTCGGACTGGATCTGGGGTGTGATCTTACAAAACTTCCATTTTCACGTCCCATGTAAACAGAATTAACATGCGGATGACTGAGCCGGTACGTATTAAAGAGGCTGATGATCCGTAATTCTTCATCCGAATAATGATACTGAAAGGATGATTCATCTGCATTCAGAAAAGAAGTCACATTGTTCTCGTCAGCAGTTCTTACTACCGGAATTTGGGACATTGAGAGCAGATCTGATTCAATATCTTCAAAGAAAACATGGAAATTATTTTCAGTAATTCTAAAATATTCTTCGTATTCAGAAAGAATATTGGAATAAACTTCATTTCGGCAGTTAAAGTAGGAAATCACAATGGTCGCCGAGGCTACAAACAAGTAAAGAATGAAAAAGCAGAGAGATATTCGTTTTGTAAGTGACATATTTGTCAATCCTCTTCTTAAATATAATAAATGATTTCATATTATTGTATCATAAAACAAAATAAAATTCGATTAAATTCAGAAAACAAATGGGTATTCTATAAAAATAAGGCCCCAAATTTTCTAATTGTGAAGCTTTTGAATATTTTGTTTAAAATATATAAAAAGTGTTAATTTAAAACAAAAAAATTGTTTGAATAGTAGATATTCTTATTGGATTATATTATAATTAGTATAACGATAGTTATATATTTATTGAAGATCAATTCAGGCTGACAGAGCGGAGGCA
>JAQVCQ010000054.1 GCA_028689715.1 Lachnospiraceae bacterium | reverse complement strand
TAAAACTGACAACACCAAAAACAAAATCATCAATAAGAAAAATAAGCATGTCAAGTTTATGCAAGGAAACGTTGCTAAATAAAAAAGATGAACTTATGGATACATCAGCTAAAAATTTTATTTTTAGTAAGCAAAATTTCTAACTACAAATTGTTTGGAAGAGTGTTATAGAATTGGAGAGAGTATTCAAACACAGTAATTAATGATAATTTAAAATTGTTGAAACGAAAGTGTAAATCATTTGCTATTCATATAAATAAATATTTCAGGATTTATTCTCATGATGGGAAGTTAACTCTGTGTAGTCCTTGTGACTGCATGGAGTATTTTTATTTATTTAAGTTTAAATACAAAATGAAAAGATGATGAAATTCAAAACAAATATAACTTTGGTTGAGTCTGTAACCAATATCGTGATGATAAGAATGAAATTTTATGAGAGATGTTACTTGCTTTTTTATAATGAATATTTTACTAACAAATGTGAATCCACTCTATATGTTATATTACTTATGTTTCATAAAATTAAGAATAGAGAATATATCGGACAGAACAATAATAATCACGAAATCAGTTTTCGAGAGAGGGAAAATACGATGTATTGCAAAAAATGTGGAACGTTAAATAATGATGATGCAAATTATTGTGAACTTTGTGGAAATAGACTTGAAAAAAATATGAGGGCAGAAAAAGAGTTAACGACTGAATTGAATTCAGATAATCTTTTAAAAGGAAGTAAGAGCAGTGATGGAGTGATCAAGTATCTAATGGCAGGGATTAGTATTACCATCGCTATTATTTTTTGTATTGGGATGATTTTCTCAAAAGGATCATTGTTAACAGATACTAAAAACAGCATCAGTAATAGAAATCAATCTCAGAAATCCGAACAAGGTTTGAATGAATCCAGTAGAGAATACCAACTTATCGAAGATAATATTGTTGATGAAAAACAAGAAAGTGAGAATATGAAATGAATAAATTTTACTTACTCAGCCTGGTAATCTTACCTGTCACTGGTTGCTTAATCGGAAGTGGGGCGGCTGTAGTATCTAACATGACGCAAGAAGTAGGAGCTGCAAATCCGGATACAGGTGAATATACTATGGACTCCGATTTTATTGAGGCAGAATGGACAAGAAAAGATAAGAACGCAGTACTTTATATCAACAAGCAGTTGGATGTAAATGAAATAAATTATGAGGTTAGAGTAGATACTAAAAAAGCATATACATATGAAGGAACGGCATATATTGACGAAGAAATAGAATTAAAGAATGAAGAAGTAAGAATCTATTCTAATTCTGAAACAGGGTCAATTATGTTTGTCATGAAGGAAGATTATAGTATTGAAATAATTACAGATGAGGAATTTAAAAATTCTCATCTAGAAGGAGATATCGCAGATGGTGTATATGATGCGAAAGATACAAAAAAAGTTATAGGGTATTATCCGGACTTTACCAAAATAGTTGAAGTGGAGTCGGAGATAGAATATACAGATTATATCGAAGTAGTGGAAGGAACGCCGATCTATTATGAAATCTGGCGACAAAGCTTAAAGAATATTTCGCTTCCTGTAGAAAGTACAATCGTTTTGCAACCAGATATTATAAAAGAAACAATAGAGAGTTTGGATATAAGTGAAAGCATTCAATATAAGAATGTTATGAATAATTGTTATCTGCGTTTTCAAGGTGGTTATGTATGTAGTAGTTCGGCAATTGAAGATCAAAAAAAGTTTAAAGAGTTTCATTTGAATGATAGAAATCCAGCAGACTCAGAGATATGTGTGAATCAGGAGGATGAGGATCTACTGATTGAAAAAAGAAAGACGTTATTTGAATCAGCAGCAGAGCAGCTCGTAGGAGATATTGAATTTGTTTTTTATGAAAATAAGGATATAGGTGGTGGATTTGCAGGACTTTACCTTTCGGGAGGACAGTATTTTACAGACGAAGTCACATTGTCAACAGGAACATATGAAACTGGTTTGTATTTTAATGAAATCGACTGGAATAGCGGTGGAATTGGAGATTCCTATACTTATACAGTGAAAGATGATCATGTGAATTTAACTGGAAAGTGTGTACCTTTTTATACAAACACTGGAGGAATCGTATCAGAAATAGCATATGATATCAACTTGTATTTCACTCAAGAGGGGACGGTATTAGCCAGTGGGAGTGTGATAGTTAAAGGTCTTGGAAGCGAAACACTAGAATATAAAATGATGGCAACTGCTGTAGAAGGACGAGCAGATGGGTTCACATCGACAGAGTATAACTACAAAGCAACTCTGTTTGCATATGAGAGCGTGATTGAAACGCATCCAAAGCAAATTTTATTGACAGATTATATCAATATCCAGATACCTTTTTGGGAAAAGGTGCGAGAAGGAAACATTCCAACCTATGAAACAAGGTTAGCAAGTCTAGTAAAACGGAGTGAAACGCGAGAAAAATTAATCTCGCAATTGAATTGGAAGGCTTCGGAAATAGAAGTTCCTGTAACCGAAAATGTGGAAGAATTTAATGAAATAGCAGAAAAATCAGAAACAGTTCAAACAAATGAAGAGGAAGTTCCTGAAGTAGAAAAGGATCTTGAAAAAGAACCAGAGGAAGTAGTTGAAACAATAAAACCTTCTGAGCAAGAGCCTGAAGTGTTAATGGAGGAGGAAGAAGTTCAGAATCGTGTCAGTAAAAAACTAGTAAAACTTGATCCTACAAAAATCAAGGTGGAATCATCCTCAGAGCTTCATGAGGAGAATATCTCCCACTCGGCTTATAATATGTTGGATGGAAGGATGGATACTGCATGGGTAGAAGGTGTCGATGGAGTTGGCGTAGGAGAAGGCGTTATATTTGGTTTTGATGAATCGGTTGAACTTGGAGCGATTAAAATAGCGAATGGATATTTTAAATCTCAGAAGACGTATGATAATAATGGAAAAGTAAGCAGTGTTTATATCGAATTATCAAACGGAGAGTATTTTGACAAAGTATTGACCAATCAAAATTATAAGGGAGTTGGTTCTACAGAATATACGGATACTATCGAATTCGAAGAGGGTACCAATACAGAGTATGTTGGCCTAATTATTGCAGATGCATACAAAGGATTAAAATATGATGACACCTGTATTTCAGAGATTGTATTTTATGTTTATGAGGAGGAGCAGTAATGGGAGGCAAAGGAAATAATATTAAGATTATTTTACTGGGGATCAGTACCAGTATCTGCATGGCAGTTGTCTCCTATTTTTCGATTGGAGCAATTAGCGGACGGTATTCGGAAAACGTAAATCAGCTTTTTAAAGGGACTTTTTTTCAAAATAATAAAAGTGTTGATAGTGGGCTTGAATACGCAGTGGCAGTTAGTACAACACGAAAAGGAGAGAATGTAGTCAGCTTTGGAATTCCAAGTAATCCACATACAGGTACTGAAGATATGCCAGAGGGTGGCGATGAAGCTTTATTTAAGACAGCTGTACCGATATCGAATGGAAAGTTGATCTATGATGGGTGTGTACAAGCGGGAATAGACATTGAAACAGGTGAATTGGTTGTCAATAATACAGAAGGATATATACAGTCTGTAATTGAGGATGGAACAAAGCTTGGGGCATTTCACGAGACTTGTGGGGCAGGAAATTATATATATTATTTTTATGGGCCGGAGGATTCTTGCAATGACAAGGAAGGCACTGTAGTCCAAATGAATGCGGAAACTGGAGAGAAAAAAGAAATAAAATTGACGGATGAGATGTTGGAATTTATAACTTACGATAACGGAAAAATATATGTTCAAAAAGGATATTCTACAGTACAAATATGGGTTATTGATGAAGAAACATTAGAGTTTAAAAAAATCGAGATCCCAAGTAAAGAACATAATTTTTTTAAAGTAGGATTTATTGTTAAAAATGATATTGTGTATATTCCAAAGGCTGAAAAGACATATGTGGATGGCTCGTGTGATAGTGTGAGATATAGCATCTATAGCTATGACATCAATAGCGGAATAGGAAAAGAAGAGTTGGCTTTTGGAGAGATGGTTCAGGATCTACCGCCTTTTGATTTTGAAACAAACAGAATGGCGCTCGCATCTACAGAGAATGGATTTATCTATTCCAATGACACAGGAATTTATTGCGTTGACGAAACAATTTCTAATCCTATTATGCTGTCGGATGAAAGATATAGTTGCTGGAGATATGATTCGGGGTATGTTTATTACAAGCTAAAAGATGATGAAACCTATTCTTTATATCGAGTCAGGACAGTAGATATGAGGAGACAAAAGTTAGAACCTTTTACTATTGAGGGTTCGTATACAATATCTCCGCGAGTTTTTTGTAGCAATGGAGTTATGTGCTGTTATTACTATGAAGAAGGCCAACCTTTGAGTGGGGTTCGAAATGCACAGAATAGTCTGTTTTTAATTTCAAATGATGAAGAGGTCAGTTATGTATTGGCTGATGATTTTGAGGATAGAAGGTATTTTGTGCCAAAAAGACATTATAAAAGATATGATGTAAAAATTCCATGGCAGATAGTGGAGTGAAAAATACTAATAGTTTGTTAAATCAGGAGGGAAAAGATATGTATTGTACAACATGTGGAAAAGAAATTGCAGAAGGAGAAGTATGCAGCTGTAAACGAAATACTTCTGCACCACCCGTACCACCAGTACGACCACAGTTTGCCCAACCACAAAATAGGCAGGTACCACCCGTACCACCAGCACGACCACAGTTTGTCCAACCGCAAAATGGGCAGGTACCACCCGTACCACCAGCACGACCACAGTTTGCCCAACCACAAAATGGGCAGGTACCACCCGTACCACCAGCACGACCACAGTTTGCCCAACCACAAAATACACAGATACCGCCTATGCAATCCACGCCAACATTTAACACTCAGTCACAACAATTTAATTATCAGGAACCAGAAAAGGAACCACAGTTTGGCAAATCAACAGCACAGAATATGGGGAATATTTTCAATCAGGAAAATATGATGAAGGGAAAAGAGATTGCACAAGGTGCAGCCCAAAATGCATATGGTTTCTGGGAAGTTCTGAAAAATTTACTGGGATTGTCAGAGGCTGATGCAAATGAAAATGGAGACTGTTATGAGCGTAATAGACAAATTGCAGGAGATATCATTGATTATTGCGAGGGTGAAACGCATGTAAGACAATATCATGTTGCAAACTTCAGATCGAGGCTACAATGGCTTTGGGCAGAAGGTAAAGTACAAGTGACGAATAAAAGAGTCATATTTAGAGCCAGTGGGCGATCTATTATTGGAAAGACCAATATGCAACAGGAATATATTATTGATGAGATCGCAGGCATTGGGGTGGCAAAGGGTGTACGATTCAGTTTTTTTGATTTTTTACTAGTTCTAATTCTTTTATTCCCAGTGTGTTTTACTATTTTTGGAGGTATGACAACAGGAGTGTTTTTACAAAACAAAACGCTTGGGTATATCTTTGCGTGTATTCTTGGAGGAGGAGGACTAGTCCCCTTCTTTACAATTCCTAAAAAGTTATTTTTGAAGTCATTAACATGTGCTGCTTCGGCAGGAGCTTTTCTAGCAGCAGCAAGACTTGGAAATGGATTATTCACATTGCTAGGAGGAGTCGCATTTATATTAGCAATTATTTCTTTATTTTTATTTGCTTTAAAACCAAGTGTTTCAATATCAATTATGTCAAAGGCTGGAACGGGAAGTCCTATCTCAATTTATAGCGTCCAGCATTTTAGACTTGAGTTTGCTAAGGAAATTCTTCCGGCAGTTGAAACAGATTTGGCAATTAAGGAGCTGGGAGCAATTATTAGTGATATTCAGAAATTAGGCGATTTCGGTATTAGTAAATGGAAAGGCAAGGCATAGCGAATATGGGAATGATAAAAAATATACTCGGCTTATCAAACCCGATTGAGATAGAACTAGCAGATCATATTGAGAATGCGTTATATTCTTCGTTGGAAGAAATTGTTCCAAAAGATATAATGTCTATGCTTCATGTCGAATCTGTATCTGCCATTTTTAAAAATACTGAAAAATTTCTGGATTTAACCAGTCAGATTGATCAAGAAATGGTCAGTCAGATGATAGGAGAAATACAGATAGATGGAACGAAGCTTACAGAAGAGCAGTCGACAGCAATCGCACAATTTGTTGTTTCTTTATTAGAACCATCTCGGGATGACGTTGAAGATAGGAATATGGATGTTGAGTCGAACCTAACAGAAGTTATTTATGAAGAATTAGCGGACTTGCTCGTTGATATGACACAAATATTTTTTGAGGAACTCTTTAACACGGAACAACAAGAAGAATCCGAAGTGCAGGCAAACGAAGAAGAGAATGAAGCAGAAGAGGAATCGCTTAGACCGATGGAAGAAGAGGAAGAAGAGGAAGAGGAAGAAGCAGAAGCAGAGGAAGATAAAGAAGCAGAGGAAGAGGAAGAAGAGGAAGAAGCAGAGGAAGAGGAAGAAGCAGAGGAAGAGGAAGAAGCAGAGGAAGAGGAAGAAGAGATAGAAATTGAGTTAGAACCCGAACCAAAGCCCGAACCAAAGCCTGAACCAAAACCCGAACCAATTCCTGAACCAAAACCTGAACCAATTCCTGGACCAGAACCCGAACCTAGTCCTGAACCGATTGATAAAGGGAATGAACCAGGGGAACAGGATGAGAAAAGAGAAGGTTCCGAAGAGCACAAAGGAGAAGAAATGGAATTGGATGAAGGGTATGACTATTATAATTCGTATGGTATGTAGGAGGGCAACGTAGTGAAGACTGTAGAAGTGTTTGATGGGAACCAATATTATGATCAGCCGGTTGCGTTTCCAATAGACAATGTGAAGTGTAACTTGTATGGTTTTAATAATAATTATCAGACAATAACAGTGCCTTTGGATGAGAATCTTTTAAGCAGACATTTGGTACTCCTTGGAGGGATAGGAACAGGGAAATCGAATGCATTCTATCAAATAATTACACAACTCAGATCTAATATGACAATGGACGATGTCATGGTTGTTTTTGACACAAAAGGGGATTTTTATAAGAAGTTTTATCAAAAAGGAGATGTAGTTATTAGTAACGATATCTCAGCTACAGGCGTTGATGGTGAAAATTATTGGAATATATTTAACGAAATTGAACTCGATGAACATATGGAAGATAATATTGTGGAAATAGCAAACTCGCTGTTTCATAATAAAATTGAAAAAAGCAGTCAACCTTTTTTCCCAAATGCAGCAAAAGATATTTTTTCGGCAGTTTTAACACATATGTGCAGGAATCGAGATGAACTTGTATGCGATAATGCCTCATTAAGAGACTTTTTTGACAAGTCACCTACTGCAGAAATTAGAGAAATGCTTAAGCAACATCCAGATATGCAGTCGATGATCAGCTATATTTATGATGATAGATCACCACAAACACAGGGTGTTATATCTGAGGTACAGCAACTTGTCAGAGAGATATTTTTAGGAAATTTCAAAAAAAAAGGATCATTGTCAATGAGAAATTTGGTTAGGAGTAAGGGCGGGAAAATCATATTTATTGAATATGATATAGGAATTGGAAACATGCTCTCTCCAATCTATAGTTTATTATATGATATGGCAATTAAAGAGGCACTTTGTAGGAAAAAGAGTGAAGGAAACGTTTACTTTATAGCAGATGAATTCAGACTTATACCAAATCTACAGCATGTTGATGATGCTGTTAACTTTGGCAGAAGTCTTGGCGTAAAATTCATGATAGGTATTCAAAATATTGAACAGGTTTATGAAGTCTATGGAGAACAACGTGCTAGAAGTATTTTGTCGGGATTTTTGACGTCTGTGGCATTTCGGGTAAACGACGCTACATCAAAAAACTTTATAAAAGATCTGCATGGAAAAAACAGAAAAAAAGAAATATATATGGCATCTGTACAAGGAAGAGGAATCGTGGAATCAGTAAGAGATGCATATGTAGTTGAGGATTGGGATATATCGGATCTTCATATCGGGGAGGCCATCATTGGACTTCCGGGTAAGCCACCATTCCGCTTTTGGTTCCAAGAAGTAAAATAGATATTATTATAAAAAGCAAACATCTCTTAGTTGACAGTTACTCTTAGTTGACAGTTACTTGCTTTATATTTTAACTGTGTTATACTATGTTTATAACAATAAATAATAAAAAGAACCGTCTTGAGAGAAGGGCTTTTGGTATTACGCATTGCTGCGTAGTATGAGGAGCTCTTCTTTTTTAGTTTAACGGTAGTAGTAAATTCTATGAAAGGTGTAAAATCAATGAGAAGGCAAAGAAGATGAGATTGTACTGCGTTTAAATGAAAGAAAAAATAATATTCGTTTACAACCAGAAAAATAAAGTGGAACCAGAATTGAAACAGGAGGAATTATGCAATTAGTAGGAAAAAAAGTGAAGCATAAAAAATATGGAAGCGGAGTTATAACAGATCAGATAGATAATAAAGTGCAAATTAGATTTAAAGAAAGTCAAAAGTTATTTTTGTATCCAGAGGCTTTTCGACAACAACTCAGAATAGATAATAATTTTTTGCAGAATAAAATTGATCAGTTAAATGAAGAAAAATCTCTTGAAGATATAATGAAAAAGCAGAATGAGGAAAGAGAAAATAAATCACGTAACTTAGCTTGTAAATTAAAAATCTCCTCAAATTCACAGGTCATATTTAACATTTCAGAAAAGTTGATTAGTGAGGCAGGAGAGTTAAAAAGCATTAATGTTGGTTGTTACTTGAGCGGAGAAATGAAAGGCAAACCAAGGATCCCGGCAAATATAAAACCTAATTCTGCAATTCTTTTCAGCGATTTTGAAAACATGGGAGAGGAGAGATCTGTTTTAGGGATAGCAATGGTTGATGAGTGCTTTTTGGGAACGGAATGTAAAGATGGTGAGGTACAACTTCATAAACAACACAGGCTTATTCTTAAAAATGAGAATAGACTTCCCTTCTGGAAATACTTTGACCGTGAGTCATTTCCATTAAAATGGGGAAGAGTGCCTTTTAAACATTTTCAAAACGACTTAATGCAAGAAATAATATTAGACATCTGCAATACATTAGTAGGCACTAATCAGGAAGAATCCATAAAAGAATTCTATCATTATTTTTGTTATATCAACAGACTTTCAGAGTAGTTGCAAGCAAGAAAGTGAATTATAACAAATTGACCTTTTAAGTCAATTGGACTTCTGCATTTATAGTACAAAATACATATCTCATTGTTTGAAAATGTGTGTATGTCTATTATAGAGAGGAAATATTTAAGGATGGAAATCTATTTGAAGAGGTTCCTAAAGTTTTGATGAGTTTTTGATGATAAAAAAATGTGCTGGTGTTTCTATTAAACAGCCATAATAAGATAATGGATAAGGAAAGAGAACACTTTCTTATCCATTATTTTTTTATCAAAGTTTTCGAAGGGAAGGGATGCAAAATTATTACACAGGATCAACGGCATACGCAATCCATTCAGGAGATTATTGGTGAACAATAAGAAACAGTTTGAAATAATTTCATCAAGATTAGTATTTTACTGAAGAAGAGATGGTATAATAATTAGTAAAATCTTGGCTTATTATATTTCTCAAACGCCTAGTTAAATGTAACGAATAAGGAGGAAAAGAATGGAAGCAATCAAAGCAATTAAAGAAGGTAAAACAGCACTAGGAATAGAACTTGGTTCTACAAGGATAAAAGGTGTCCTGATCGATGAACAGGGGAATGTTCTTGCAGTTGGATTTTATAGTTGGGAAAACTCACTGATTAACAATATCTGGACATATCAACTGGATGAGATTCATGCAGGGATACAGGGCTGTTACAGCTCTTTAAGAAAAGAAGTAGAAGAAAAATATGGGGTAGCAATTACCCATATAGGTTCGATTGGAGTGAGTGCTATGATGCATGGTTACATTGCACTTGATAAAGATGGTGAGCTGATCGCACCGTTTCAGACATGGAGAAACACCAATACGCAGAAGGCTGCAGACGAACTGACAGATTTATTCCAGTTTAATATACCACTTCGCTGGACAGTTGCACATTTATATCAGAGAATGTTGGATAAAGAAGAGCATACAAAGAACCTTGATTATGTTGTTACTTTAAGTGGATATATTCATAAACTACTTACAGGAAAAAGAGTTATTGGAATTGGTGATGCCGCAGGAATATTCCCGATTGATTCGAATACGCTGACCTACGATGCTGGTATGATCAAACAGTTTAATAACCTTGCTGATAAAATAGGATACTCATGGAATGTTGAGGACATTTTCCCGGAAGTTCTGGTAGCAGGACAGGAAGCAGGAGTACTAACAAAAGAAGGCGCTGCATTTTTAGATACAACCGGCATGCTTGAGGCGGGGGTTCCAATGTGCCCTCCGGAAGGAGATGCTGGTACGGGAATGGTAGCGACTAATTCTATCGCACCTGGAACGGGAAATGTGTCTGCAGGAACAAGTACATTTGCAATGATCGTGTTAGATAAACAGCTAAAAACACTGCATCGTGAGATCGATATGGTGACAACGCCAGACGGATATCCATGCGCTATGTCACATGCTAATAATGGAACATCGGATATTAATGCATGGGTAAGCCTGTTTGGAGAATTTGCATCTCTTGTGGGACATAACATCAGTAAACCAGACCTTTATGATGCGCTTTATATTCATTCATTAGAGGGAGATGCAGATTGTGGAGGACTGCTTTCCTATGGATATTACTCAGGTGAGAATATTACTATGATCAATGAGGGAAGACTTGCATTACTTAGAACACCTGGAAGTAAATTCACGCTGGCAAATCTTATGAAGGTACATTTATATACGTCTCTTGGTGCAGTCAGACTTGGATTGGATATATTAATGAAACAAGAGAATGTCAAGGTTACAAGAATTACAGGACATGGTGGGTTTTTCAAGACCAAGATAATTGGACAAAGATATATGGCAGCAGCAGTCAATGCACCAGTTACAGTCATGGATACAGCAAATGAAGGCGGCGCATGGGGAATCGCTATTCTTGCTGCATTCCTTGTAAACAGAAAAGAAAATGAAAAACTGGATGAATATCTGGATCGAAATATTTTTTCAAATCTTCAGGGAGAAACCATTGAACCTTATAAAGAGGACGTAGAAGGGTTTGATATTTTCATGGAACATTACCAAAAAGGACTGGCAATTGAAAAAGCAGCAATTGACAGTATGGATTGGTAAAATCTTAATAAGAGTTATAACATAAAACCCAGCTGGAGCCGTAAAAGAGGTATCTACAATTTAAAAAGCACTATATTCCAATGAATTATTATTGGGATATAATGCTTTTTTACATTCATCTATTTGAGCCTGCTTAGATACACTTACTTACCAAGTGCAATTTTTCCCATTGCGTCAGCCTGCATGATTGCATCATACAGTTCAACGGGTTGAACATCACCTGCAAGATTATGGATTGTCTCGCCTGGTACACATGCATTTTCAGAAATGATTTTTACCTGCTCGGAAGTAGTGACACCGATCTCTTCCAATGTTACAGGAAGACCTACCTCGATACAAAAATCCTGAACTTCTTTGAATTCTTCCTTTGTAACACCTTCAAGTACAAGCTGAACAAGTGTACCAAGTGCTACACAGCAACCATGATCAGCGTGGTTTCCACCAAGAGAGGTAACACCGTTGTAGAAAGAATGTGCAGCTGCACAGTTTACATTGTCAGCGCCAACACCAGAAAGATATACATTTGCTTCGATGATTGCTTCAAGTGCTGGTGTCACTGCATGTACTTTACAAGCTTCGATTGCCTGTTTGCCATAATCTCTCAATGTATCATAGCAAAGTCTTGCAAGTGCCTGTCCCGCTCTTGTAATACCGGTTCCTTCAAGGCTGGCGGATTCTGTACGGATGGATGCCCTTCCTTCAAAGTAGGTTCCAAGTGCATCACCCATGCCAGCAATCAGGAATCTAACAGGTGCGTTTGCGATAACAGTACTATCTACCATGACAGCATCCGGATTTGTTGGGTAAAAAAGATATTTATCAAAACTATGATCATCATTATAAATGACAGAAAGACCTGTACATGGCGCATCCGTTGCAGCAACAGTGGGGATAATTACGATATGTTTACCTGTATAATAAGCGGTTGCCTTTGCAGTATCTACAGCACTTCCCCCACCAACAGCTACTACAGTGTCTATATGATCTGCTTCTACGATTGCCTGCATCTTTGCAATCTCGCCATTACTTGAAATACCACTGAATATTTCATAGCGTCTGTAATCATCCAAATCTCCAAAACTTGTTTCAATCTTATCGTGACATGCTTTATATCCACTGCCTGAACATACGAACAACCAGCGTTTTCCCATATATCCCATTTCCTCGTGGAACTTCAGTAACGCGTCTCTGCCTTGTACATATTTGAGCGGTTCTCTCATTGCTCTTAATCTGTTCATCATAATAAAAGTCCTCCGTTTTCACTTTGCTATATTTTTAACAATCTTTATAGTAGTTATAATAGCACTCTGAATAAGTGATTTCAATACATTTGCTTTGAGAATTTTTAATTATAATGCAGAAGTTGAATTTAAGACTGTCTTTCCTGATATTTTTTTAGTTTTTGGTTAAAATCCAAAGCATTTTTTCGGTCATTCAGGTAAATAACAAGGTATACCATAAGATAAATGATGGTAACGCTGAAAACAATAATAATGGTCTGTGGCATTGAAAATGTTCTGCCATTTGCAGCATTTAATAAAAACACACTACCAATAATCAGGATCAGATGTATCATTCGTCGTATGATTGCTTCGGGTCCCTCTATTTCACGTTTTCGTTTGTCAGATTTTATACCGGCAAGAAGTCCAAAAACAACTGATAGAAATCCAAATAGTGGTGGAGAGAAAAAAGCACTAAAATCAACTTTCATTCCAGGATAAAAAATACTACCTAAAATTCCTTCTAAAATGCAGACTAGTGTTGTGCTTGTAAAAAAGGTAATCCATAATTCCATACGCGATTCTCGTGAAAGAAAAACATATCCTTTATTCTTCATTTGTCATAACCTTCCTTATTTCTTTTACATATTGTCTAGATATCACGACTTTTTCCTTGTTTTTCATATGTGCATAAAACCTGCCATTCAGTGTTGGACTGATTCCCTCGAGCTGCATAAGATTTATGACAACTGACTTGGAGCAGCGTATAAAATGACAATACTTATAGGCGCTTTCTACCTCATAAAGACGCATTTTAACATCGTAAACATGGTCGCTGGTGCAGGCAAACAGTTTCTCGTCTACGGCCTCGAAATAACAGATATCTTCGAGTCGAATGTTGCACAGCTTACCATCCAGACTACCGATGATTTCCTGCCCTTTTGCAAGAGCATAAGAATAGATCGATCGAATTACGGGAGATAGTTCAACACATTGGATGATGACTTCTTCATCTTCTTTACGCAGTATTTTTTGTATTCTGGTCTTCATATAATTTTCAGCCCTTACTTTAAATAGTAATTAAAATACGCTAAAATCATTTGATTCATTTTTTCAACGCATTCTTTTGGATCAACGGTTCCTACACCTAACTTTTTTGCGAGGATAGGAGAAATTAGCGGAAGATCTGTAAAATTCAAATGGCCAGCATCTTCGAATATTTCATATTGATAATCAGTAGCCCTGCTTCCCAGATAGAAATTTACATAAGCTTTACCATAGGTACTGGCTTCTTCGTAGATATCTCTGGAATATACATCAAGTACTGGTACAGGAAATGGTGTTGGGTCAAAAGTCTCTGTACCGTTTTCAAAGCCGGTGTATTCACCAAGCATAGTTCCTTCCAGAACAATAACGGCATCAATATCGGAACGCATTCTGGCTACTTCCACGCTGGTAGCACCGCCAAGAGAATGACCAAACAAACCAATTTTATCAGTTCTGATGCGATCGAAGGGAGCCTGTTCATTGGATGCTTTCATCGTAATGATCTGTTCCAGAACAAAATTTTCATCCGCGGATCGAAGTTCCATCCACTTTTTAGATTTTTCGTAGATTCGTTTTTCAGCCTCAGCATTAGTAGCGCCATTATCAGTATAAACTTCATTTAAAAAATCACGGTCTACAAGTGTTATCTTATCATTTGCATCCTTTAGAAACAAGCTATGATATGGATGACCAATGCTTGCAACAACATATCCATGAGATGCCAATTCCTGACATGTGGACGCATTACTGTCCATAACACCAAAGGCACCGTGGGAAAAAACAAGCAACGGATAATACCCTTTTTCCTCAGGATACCAGAACTTTACACTGACCTGCCGGTGTGAACCGTCATCGGTAAAGGTTTCCAACCGATCTTTATCCTCCCATGTAACCAGAGTAATCTGAATCTCATGACTTCCACTAGGAACAATATCAATATGATTTGGAAACAAAATACTGGGTAGCAGTAAAATACCGACTACTATAACAGTTAGCAGAAACAATAAAACTTTTGTTGAAATACTCATTTTTTTCATCATATACCTCCTTGGATTTTCAAATCAGAGCATATATTACTTTTATGTATTTGAAAATAGAATGCAGGATGAGTTACTTTTTTAAAGGATAAGATGCAGATTTTTGTCCCAATTATTATAATGATTATGTAAAGTAAACATAGTGTATTCATTTCTTTGATAGTCTCTATAGTATACATCTGCATCAATTGGTGCTATAACACCATCACCATAGCCTATCCATAAGAAGTATCACAAACTATTGAATTAAAAAACACGAGTTTATATAGTTCAGAACGAGTCCAGATTATATTGTACTAACATGTTGTTTGCGATATAGTCTATTTAAAGGATTATGTTAGCGGGATAGTAACTATTGTTAAATTTAACGAGGGAACCGAATGTTAATTCAGGAAGTAACGCCACAAATGATTACAGAGTGGAAGGAAATATGGAATCAGTATAAAGATAAGTTAAGTCCAAATCGCAAATCTGGTCAGGAAGTTTTAGATTACCTTGCCATGAAGTATCCACTTAAAGAATTGCTGGATGACAGGGCAATGCAAGTGGTTATAGATAATGTGATTCATAACAAAGTGTACGCAGAAAAACTGCCTAGTGGAATAATACCTTTCGTCAGGGCTTTCATTATTGAGAATACAGGCATTGCCAAAGAGCTATATGATAATCAGGACGAAATCTTCAAAAAAGTCAGTATCTTTGTTGGGATAGACCTTATGTCTGGATTTGTCCACGTTGAGGGCAGTAGTCTGCTTTGGGATGAACTATATGCTTTTCAGGGGTTAGACGAAAAAGATATACAAAACTATTATAGTGTTGCTGCGTATATTTCGTGCTTGAAAAGATTTGGATTATTGAATGGAACGATAGAATGAATAATATAAGTCAAGTGCTAAATCCCTTTTTGCCAGGTTGGGAATATATCCCTGATGCAGAGCCACATGTGTTTGGAGACAGAGTATATATCTATGGCTCTCATGACAGATTTGGAGCACCAATATTTTGTGTGAATGATTATGTATGCTGGTCCGCAGGTATTGACAACCTGGCTGAATGGAAATATGAAGGTGTAATTTATAAAAAGAATCAGGATCCAATGAATAGATCAGGGCATCATTGTTTATATGCTCCGGATGTTACAAAAGGACCTGATGGAAGATTTTATCTATACTATGCTTTAGATTTTGTTGGAAGAATCGGAGTTGCAGTATGTGATTCGCCGGCTGGGCAATATGAATTTCTTGGAAATGTCAGATTTTCAGATGGACACGAATGGGGTTCGAAGAGTAGAGAGCCTTTCCCATTTGATCCTGGAGTGCTTACAGATGATGATGGACGGGTCTATCTTTACTCGGGATTTGCGAAAAAAGTTCCGTTTTTCATGACAGGATTTCGAAGTCTTACAAATGAAGGTGGCGTAGTCATAGAACTTGAGCAGGACATGTGTACGATTAAGAATGGTCCAGAGCTTTTATTTTCAATAAAAGGCAGAAAAGGTGCATTTAAAAATCATGCTTTCTTTGAAGCGAGTTCTATGAGGAAAGTGGATAGCAAATACTGCTTTGTCTATTCGTCTGAACATAATCATGAATTATGTTATGCCATGTCTGATCATTCGAAAGGGCTATTCGAATTTGGCGGGATTTTGGTAGATATCGGGGATCTGTATCTTGATGGAAATGTGAATGAAAGACGCGCAACAAACTATCTTGGAAACACACATGGCGGTTTATTAAAGATTGGAAATGACTGGTATATTTTTTATCATAGACAGACAAATCAGAATTCTTATTGTAGACAGGCCTGTGCTGAAAAACTTGAGTATCATAAACTTTATGGCTTCAAGCAGGCAGAAGGAACGTATGAAGCAAGAATAGCATGTAATTTATGGTCGAAAAAAGGAACAGGCAGATATGACAAGTTCTTTACACGCTTATTATTGCATGATCATCCCTATTTCACACAAGACAGTCCTGACAGGGAATGTGATGGAGATCAATATATTAAAAATATGAGAGCTGGTAGTGTTGCTGGTTTTAAATATTTTAAAGGAAATCATTCTGAAACAATAAGCATCGAAGTCAATGGGCATGCAAAAGGTCGGATTTTGATTTCACTGGATCCGGGAATAAAGGATGTGGTTTCTGAGATCGAAGTAAATGGTAAAGGAAAAGGCTGGAAGAATTACTCAGATAGAATCAGCTTACCGGAAGGAACGTATGCATTATACTTTAGTTACCAGGGAAAAGGGTGCATTGGATTTAGAAGTTTTACGCTGATGGAAACGGAGCAATTACAATGAGTAAAGTGACAACGAAGAATGCGATTGCATACGCATTTAAAGAACTACTGCTGGAGAAGCCAATCAACAAAATCACGATCAATGATATTGCCGAAAAGTGTGAGATCAACAGACAGACATTCTATTACCACT
>JAQVCQ010000165.1 GCA_028689715.1 Lachnospiraceae bacterium | reverse complement strand
TCTGTCAGCGCATGGCCTGTTGCGATCTCGATCAGCTCTTTTACCGTGATTCCTTTAAATCTGACAGGCTGCTGGAACGCATACCCGATTCCGGCTTTTGCCCGGTCTGTTGCATCCAGATCTGTTATGTTCTGACCATTAAATTCTATTTTACCCGTACTTGGCTTCATCAGACCTGCAATCAGTTTGGCTGTCGTTGTCTTGCCTCCGCCATTCGGTCCTGTTATCACTACAAATTTATTCTGTGGGATCCTGAATGTAACATCCTGCAGGATTTCTTTTCCGTCCTCAGCTTTCCAGGAAACATGCTCTAATTTCAACATTGAATGCTGCCTCTTTTCTATAGTTTATTCCTATTAATACTACCACACAGCTCGGTAATCATCTATAAAATATTTCTGAAATTATGATTCTGTTTTGTTTATTCCGGTCCCTTCAGTGCATCGACCATGTCGATCGTTCTAACTTTGGTCGAAAGCATCAGATTCACAAGAATCGCGACCAGATAGGTCCCAAGCGTTGCGTAAATGTAGGATGGGAAATTAATGATCATCATCATATCCATGTTTTCAGGCATATTGGTCACCATTCCCTGTAAAAAAACATAGCCCAGCGGAAGTCCTGCAACGATTCCAACAGATGTGATGATCATGGTCTGCATTCTTAAGATCTTTTTGATCTGGCTGCTCTGAAAACCAAGAACCTTAAGTGTTGCCGTCTCCCGCATCTTTTCTATAAAAGAAAGAACACCAAGATTATATAACACGATCATTCCAAGTGCTGCAGCTGCGGAAACCATGATTCCAACTGTCAGCCCCATGATCTCCATAGTCTCATCAAGATCTGCTTTCATATCCCCTATATTCATGACTGCCCTGATTCCCGGTTTGTCATTCAATTCACTGTCCGGTGTCAGGTTCGTGAGAACTGAGGTCGTTTTGAACGTATAATTAAGCGACTCATATGTCTTCTTGGTCATCATCATCCCCTGTGCCGTTGGATTTCGAAAGATCTGTGTGACTCTTGTGTTCTGCCACTTCGTATCTCCGACCTTATGCCACCTGATATACTCATTCTTTTTAATCCCCAGAAGCTGTGCCATTTTATAAGAAAGTGCGATTCCCTCTTCCATGATCGGTGCTTCTTCCAGTACTTCATTTTGCATATGGACATAACTTCCATCATCTATGACTGTCAGGATCCCTGTCTTGGAGATGGTGCTTGATACAAATTCCACCTGATACTCTCCGATCTGCTGTCCTGATAACTCTCTGGCATATTCCTGTGCATCTCTTTCGGCAATATCACTGTCCAGATCGACTTTAATATTATTGATCATTAATTCTTCATACATCCAGGAAGCGATGCCTGATATGGAATCATTCATACCAAACGCACATAGCATCAGCATCGTACAGCCTGCGACTCCAACAATTCCCATGACTGTTCTGGCTCTGTTCCTTAAAATATCACGAATATTCCACTGCATGTCAAAACTCAGCGACAGCCAGAATCTGCTTTTTTCAAGGGCTGTATGCTTGATTCTTGATGGTGCCTTGGGCAGCAGTGTCACAGCAGGCGGATCTGCCAGTTCTTTTCGACAGGCAAGATAACTGACCAGTGTCGCAATCGCTGTTGAGATCGCGATGGCAAGATATACCGTATAATCAATCGTTACTTTCCAGTATGGCATGACATACGCCAGCTGCATGCTGGGAAAAATCGCCATCGGGATCAGCCACACGCCCATGAGCGTTCCACTGACACTTCCTAACAGACTGATCCAGAATCCATATCCGGTGTAATGTCTTGTGATCCTGCGTCTGGTAAATCCAAGTGCTTTTAGTGTTCCGATCTGTGTTCTTTGTTTTGCTGTCATTCTGGTCATGGTGGTAATGATTCCCAGAACTGCGATCATTAAAAATACGATAGGAAATAAGAATCCCATTACCTTATGCGATTTTACTTCTGCATCAAAGGTGGAATAGCTCATGTTCTGATTTCTGTCCGTCACCATGACATCTTCATCATCCAGCACTTTGGGGATCGCCTGTCTGATACTGTCCGGATCCATATTCTCATCTATATCGACTATGATCTCTGTATAAAAATCCTCTGTTTCCAAAGGAAACTCTCTGCCGGGCATAAAAACAAAGCCATATTCACCGTACTCCGGCATAATGGCTCCCTCATCAGATAAATAATACACATACTCAGGATGCCTTATTGTTCCTTTGACCAGCGCCGTTATCGTCATGCCCTGCACTTCCACACTCAGCTGATCACCTGGCGCGATCTTCTGCTTCTCGGCGAACAGATAGTCTACCCAGATCCCTCCTCTGGAAGCATCGAAGCCTTCTCCGTCCACGATCTGCACCTTTGAAATGGTATTATCCTCTACTACATTGACAAATAAAAACGGATCCTCTTCCTTGGAATCTCCCGGAAAGACAGCCCTTCCCGATGTGACCAGACGCCTCTCAGCATGGATCACACCTTTGATGTTCTGAACTTCCTCTACATCTTCCTGCGTAAAGATCCTTCCATAGATCCAGAAATCCCCAAGATTGGTCTCTTCATAGAATGCATTTGCGGTCTGTGCTGATCCTTCTCCTTCTGCGTTCATTCCGGCAAACAGAAATAATCCCAGAAAGGACATCAGAAAAATTGATAAAAACTGCGTTTTATTGACCCACAGATCACGCCATAATTTTCTGTTCAGCATTACCAGCTCACCTCTTGCGCACTTTTCGGCGTTTCATTTCTGACAATACTCTCTATTTTACCATTTTTCACACGGATCACTTTGTCTGCCATGGCAGCAAAGGAGCTGTTATGTGTTACCAGCACTACGGTCGTCTTTTTCTCATGACTCATATTCTGTAACATCATCAGGATCTCACGACCTGTCACGGTATCAAGTGCTCCTGTTGGTTCATCGCAGAGCAAAAGTCTGGGATTCTTGGCCAGTGCTCTTGCAATGGAAGTTCTCTGCTGTTCCCCACCGGAAAGCTGTGACGGGAACTGGTGCATATGTTCTCCAAGTCCGACTGAAATCAGTACTTCTTCAGGATCCAGTGTCGCATCACTGATCTCACGCATCAACGCAACATTTTCATATGCCGTCAGTGTCGGGATCAGATTATAGAACTGGAACACGACTCCGATGTTGGCTGCCCTGTAGTCTGTCAGCTCATCATCATTGAATTCCGTGATTTCTTCTCCATCGAACAAAATCTTACCTTCTGTTGCCGAGTCCATTCCTCCAAGTAAGTTCAGTAACGTACTCTTTCCGGCACCACTGGGTCCGAGTATGACTACCATCTCTCCTTCGTCTATGGTCAGACTGACTTTGTCGAGTGCAAAAAAGGAGCGGTCGCCCATCGGATATTCTTTTGATACACCGATCAATTCAACTAAAGATCCCATCTACTCCTTCTCCTCTATCGCTTTTTTCCCGATCAGTGAGTCTGTTACAGCATCCAGTATGATGGTATCTCCTTCTGCAACTCCTTCCACCACTTCCAAGTACTGTGCATTCTCAAATCCGGTCTGAATATCCTTTCTTGTGATCACGCCCTGTTCGATCGCATAACAATAACTTCCGCTGTCATCTACATAAACTGCTTCGATCGGAA
>JAQVCQ010000164.1:1247-3656 GCA_028689715.1 Lachnospiraceae bacterium | reverse complement strand
GATGTTTTCAACGTGCTGCTTCAGGTCCTTGACGATGGAAGGATTACTGATTCCCAGGGAAGATGTGTGGATTTTAAGAACACGATTCTCATTATGACATCCAATATCGGTGCGAACTATTTGCTGGAAGGAATTCGGCAGGATGGCACGATGGATCCGTCGGCTGAAAAGATCGTAATGGAAGAACTCCATGCGCATTTCAGACCGGAGTTCTTAAACCGGCTGGATGAAGTAGTATTGTTCAAACCACTTACAAAAACTGATATCAGTCACATCATCCATTTGATCATTGCAGACCTGAACAGACGTCTGGCGGACAAAGAGATCCGAATCAGCCTTTCAGAAGAGGCAAAAGAATATATCGTATCAAATGCATATGATCCTTCTTTTGGTGCCAGACCATTGAAGCGTTATATTCAAAAACATGTGGAAACGCTGGTGGCAAAACTGATTCTGGCAGACGAAGTCACCCAGAACAGTGAGATTCTGATCCTGCTTGACGAAGATGGAAATCTGGCAGGAAAAGTATGTTGAAAAATAACCTCTGATGCAATAAGATAAAGATAGAAGAATCAGGTACAGTGATTGGATGGAAGGAGGCAAATTATGCTACCAAAGGATCCGGTTATTTTATTAGGTTACATCAATACAAAATTAAGAGACTTTTATTCCAGTCTGGAGATTCTCTGTGAAGATATGGATGTATCAGAGAAAGAGCTGACAGAAACACTGGAAGGAATCGGCTATTATTATGACAGAAGTCACAACCAGTTTGTCTGAACGGTTGAATGAGCCGCAGAGGATGGACACATGCTGCGACAGGATGAAATCAGCACAGTACAAATCAGTATAGATGATAAAACATTTCTACTGCACAAAGGAGAAAGTATCTTTCAAATGCTTCTCAGACAGGAAATGATTTTCCTGTCTTTTTGTGGTGGAAAAGGAAGATGCGGAAGGTGCAAGATCAGGTTCCTGAAGGGAACAATACTTCCTTCTGCATCTGACAGGATTTTTTTAAGTCCAAATGAAATCAGAGCAGGAATCCGACTTGCCTGTACGGCAAGACCAACATCAGACTGTGTCATTGAACTTTTGATGGAAGAAAAAAAAGATACCCAGATCATAAGTGGATATGATCTGAGTGAATGGGAGCATTCTGATCAAGAAGCTGATATTCCGAAGGCAGTGATCGCAGTGGATATCGGCACGACAACACTTGCAATGCAGCTGATCCTGACTGCGGACGGACATATTGAAGCAGAGTATAGAAAAATGAATCCCCAGCGTTCTTATGGTCCTGATGTGATCTCAAGAATTGAAGCAGATGAAAGTGGTGAGGGGAAAAGACTGACAGAACTGATCCGGGATGAGATAGAAAAAGGTGTAAGTTTCCTAAAGAAAAAATGTCAGGAGAAATTTGAAGATAAAGATGTATGCGAAAGAATTCCAGTGGTGATTGCCGGGAATACAGTCATGCAGCACCTGTTTCTGGGGTATCCGACGGTTTCGCTTGGGACGCATCCTTTTACACCGGTCGATGTGCAGGAACATTCTTTGAAGATATTAGATAGTAAAACGATTTTCATGCCGGGTATCTCAGCTTTTGTAGGAGCGGATATTGTAGCGGGCATCTATGCGCTGAAATTATGCAGCCATGAGAACAGACATAAAGTGAGTATGCTGATCGATCTTGGTACAAATGGAGAGATGGCAATAGGAAATGCGGAAAGACTGCTAGTTAGCGCAACCGCTGCAGGCCCCGCATTTGAAGGAAGAAATATATCGGCGATGGAAGGAACGGATCTGATCTATGTAACCGCACAGTTACTTGAGAAGGAGATACTGGATGAAACCGGACTGATGTCGGATCCTTATTTTGATCAGGGATATGAATATAAAGGAAGCAAGGTAACACAGGAGGATATCAGGGCGTTACAGATGGCAAAAGCTGCGATCTGTTCGGGAATCCGGATACTGATGCGTGAATATCCGATTTTACCGGAAGAGATAGATTCTGTTTATCTCGCAGGTGGATTTGGGTATTATCTGGACACAAAAAGTGCAGTGAGGATTGGACTGATTCCCGAAGAACTTGCCGGTAAGGTACGTGCCGTTGGAAATACTTCGCTGATGGGCGCTTATTTATATGGAAGAAATATCAATGCTGCTGAGGAAGTGAAAAAAATCACAGGACTTGCAGTGCCCATAAATCTTGCATCGCAGGAAGGATTCGAAGAAAAATATCTGGAATCACTTCACTTTCCACATCATGACTGAAAGGAGAACCATGGATTTATTTGAATATATGAGAGAGGGTACCATGAAAAAAGAAGCACCTCTCGCAGCAAGACTGAGACCAAAAACCCTGGAAGAGGTCGTAGGACAGCAGCACATTGTGGGGAAAGA
>JAQVCQ010000164.1:0-1147 GCA_028689715.1 Lachnospiraceae bacterium | reverse complement strand
GGTCGCACAGGAATGTATTCAAAAGCGGGTCGTCAGATATGATAAGAATGGAGACAACCATTACGATACCATCTCTGCATTTATTAAGAGCATGAGGGGGACGGATCCAGACGCAGCACTTTATTACCTTGCTAAAATGCTGTATGCAGGAGAAAGCGTCACCTTTATAGCAAGGAGGATCATGATCTGCGCGGCGGAGGATGTTGGAAATGCAGATCCCATGGCGCTTGTCCTTGCAGTATCGGCTTCCCAGGCGGTCGAGCGGATCGGAATGCCGGAAGCACAGATCATTTTATCTCAGGCAGCAGCATATGTTGCAAGTGCACCAAAAAGCAATTCTGCAGTAATGGGAATAGCAGATGCAATGGAGACAGTAAAAAAGACCGGTAACCTTTCGGTACCGGTACATTTAAAAGATGCACATTATAAAGGAGCTTCAAAATTGGGTCATGGAATTGGGTACCAGTATGCGCATGATTATCCGGATCATTATGTAGAACAACAGTATCTTCCGTATGAATTGAACGGGAAGGAATTCTACAGTCCAAGTGATAATGGATATGAGAAAAAAATAAAAGAGCATATGAAAAGGCTGAAGGAACGAAATAAAGAAAACAGGAATACAGACAGATCAGAATAATTTTTCTGTCAGATACTGATAAATTTCCTGATTTTTTTTAGTCCAGTTATCACAGATCATAGAAGCCATCTCAGGAAGAGGGACTGACAGTCGGATTTCAACGAGTGTCACGCCCTTTTCTTTTGCCGTCAGATGTGCTTCATATTCTCCACTGGTCGACTTATAATAATCCGATTGTACCGAAACTTCATTTCTGAGTTTTAATTCATTTGCTTTCAGGTAAGAATCAATATCTTCTTTAATAGAATCACTGATTCGGTTATCAAAATATGAAAGCGTTCTCTTTCCCTCTTCCGTTATGGTCAGGTAGGTCCGATTCCTGATAGACTTGATCTGGATCAGATCGGCATCGGTCAGTTCTGTCAGTACCTGTTGCAGAGTCAGGTAATTGGTGTATTCTCGCTCCAGGATAAAATCATCCACTTGTCCCTTAGTCAGTGCAAAGTCTACACGGCCAAGCATATATAATATAATCAGTTTATAAATTGTTACGGCATCCTGTATCAT
>JAQVCQ010000053.1:13989-17330 GCA_028689715.1 Lachnospiraceae bacterium | reverse complement strand
TATACATTTTATATTATAATGCCCCTATCACATAGTCAATGGTACCTATGGAGGTATTTTAAAATGAAAATCAAAACGTTTGCATCACCCTTCTCAATCTGTAAACTCAATGACTGTTCAGAAGTAAATTTTATGGAACCTTTTCACTTTTATGCAAGAACAGATGAAGAAATCTCTCTCGTCTGTCCTACTGAAAAGGCACCCGTGAATGCACTAGTCTGTGACAGTGGGTGGTGTATGTTCCGAATTGAAGGTACTCTTGATTTTTCACTGGTCGGCATTTTATCCAAAATTTCAGGAATTCTTGCTGAACATCAGATCAGTATCTTTGCCGTCTCAACATATAACACCGATTATATACTCGTAAAAGAAGAAAATTTTGAAACAGCACTGCAGCATCTGCAGGCGCATGGATTCGAGCTCATTTAAATTGAGTATTTAGAAAGGAAATCAACAATGAAAATAGCAATTATTGGTGCCGGCGCCATGGGCTGCCTTTATGGTGCGTTCTTAAGTCAGAATCATGATGTTACGATGATTGATTCGTTCGAACCGCAGATCAATGCAATTAGAGAAAACGGAATTACCATCCAGGAAAAAGACGGTTCTGAAAGGGTCTATTCTGGAATTTACGCTGCTTTGTCCGGAACCTGTCATACTCCTGCCGACATTGTGATCGTCTTTGTAAAATCCACCTACACAGAACAGGCATTGGAACAGAACAGCTCCCTTTTTGCTGATCACACACTGGCTGTTACATTGCAGAACGGTGCCGGCAACGATCGTAAAATGGAAAAATACAGCAAAAAAGAAAATATCATTATAGGAACCAGCAAACATAATGCCACGAATCTTGGCATGGGCATCAGTAAACACTCTGCAAAGGGTGTTACTACAATTGGAAGCAATCACAATTCTACCGACGCTGTAGAAACAGTCAGAGAGGTCTTATCTTCTGCTGGTCTGGATGTAGAGGTATCTGATGATATTCAGCGGATAATCTGGAGCAAACTTCTGATCAATCTTTCAGTTAATACGTTTACCGCCATCACAGAAACACCCATTGGCTATATGATCAAAAATCAGCACGCCTGGGATTTTGCAAAGCGCCTTATATATGAAGCTGTCGAAGTTGCAGAGGCAGATGGCACTTATTTTGACAGACGTGAGGCTCTTGATATGGTCCGCAACCTTTGTGAAGTTGCCGGAGAAGGCTATTCTTCTATGTATCAGGATCGTAAAAAGAGAGTTCCAATGGAAATTGATGCCATAAACGGCGCAATTGTTGAACAGGCAAAACTTTATGGTGTTCCAACACCTTACAATACTTTGATCGTAGATCTGATCCATGCGATCGAGGGTGCCTATGAGTTCTATGACTGACCTATTTAAAATAACCGGCGTGCAATCATGCACTCCGGTTATTTATTACAGCGTATTATTTAAATTACTATACTGTTTTCTCTTATCATAAAATGTTCAAAATAAGCATTTTCTTTTGGAATCCACTCTCCCTGAAACCGCGCAAGCATTTGTTCACCATTTCTAAGCTTTACTCTTCTTATCTGTTCTTCATCTGAAATACTCATAAAAAACTTTAAATGATACGGTTCCATGAAAAAAGGATGAAGACTATATGACCCTTCAATGATATTTAGTCTTTCATATGGAATTTGGTCTTCTCCTTCGATTTTACCAAGACTGCAGCTATATGGTCTGTATATTACACTCTTTTTTCCCTGGATCGGTCTTATGACTTCCAGAAAAAATCTTTCATAATCCACATTCCCGCCTATTTCAACAAGCCTTGAAGGCGTCCGAAGCTGTTGCGTAAGAAAAAAATCATCCATATGAAACAAATTACATTGAAATATCTGTTTCAGGTAATACCCCAGTGTTGTCTTACCTGCCGCACACATTCCATCTATTCCGACCAGTACCTGATCATCCGTACATTGTAAAGTCATACGGATCTGATCTACCACAGGACCAAATTTCTCAATACATGATGGATTGATTATCAGTTTTGATTCACTCATTTTTATTCCCTTATTTTATGATTGCTGTCTTTGAAGATATCTGTTCACACTTACCAGAACAACCGGAATCAGGATCAGCTGGAGTATAATCCCCGGAATTGCATTGATAAACGCCTGTGTAACAAAGATCATCCATGTAAACGGATTACCAAGTGCACGAAAAACAAGCCAGGATGTCACGCCCCACGCAATACGTCCAATCAGCATTGCCGGAATCAGCGTTGCATAGATAGCATATTTTTTTGTTTTTAGTTTATTGTATAAGTATCCACTCACAGCACCATATACCATAAGTTCGACCGCCATTGTAATCGCGATCGGAATCATTGGAGGTGCGCCAAACAACAGACTGCGTAAAATGGGTACGATCAGCCCCACCGCTGCACCATAAGGTGCCCCACACAGAAAACCGCAGAGCAATACCGGAATATGCATTGGCAATAACATATTTCCAAGTTCCGGAATCTGCATCGTAATAAAGGGAAGTACAATTCCCAGCGCCAGGAAAAATGCCGATAATACTAGTTTTTGAATATTGTTTTTCATAATCTCTTTCCTTCCACCTTCTTTGATTGATTTCATCATTTAAAATCATGATTCTTATTATAACTGAATCTGCCTTTATTTTAAAGCATCTGAAAATTCTTTCATGACAACAGAAATCTGAATCTGCTGAGGACAGACCTGCTCACAGCTTTTGCAACCTATACACGCACTCGGTCTTTTATTTTCCGGCAAAACACCAACTACCATAGGTGCAATAAATCCTCCACCAGTAACGGTATATTCATTATAAAGCCCAATCAGCCTCGGTATATCAAGTTCCATTGGACAATGACTTGTACAATACCGGCATGCAGTACATGGAACTGTCTTTTTTACAAGCATCTCATCTGCAATCTTAAGCAGACACTTTCGTTCATCCTGTGTCAGCGGTCTCTCTTCTTCAAAGGTGGCAATATTCTCTTCTAGCTGTTCATAGGTAGACATTCCCGACAGAATGACCGTTACTTCAGGAATGGACTGTAAAAATCGAAATCCCCAAGCTGGTATCTTCTCTTCAGGTCTGAGCATGGTTAAACGCTCTTCATATTCTGATGCAAGCTTACTCAGACTTCCGCCACGTAGCGGTTCCATCACCCAGATTGGAATATCAAACTGCTTTAGCAGATCCGCTTTTCCTTTTGCATCCTGAAATGACCAGTCAAGGTAATTCATCTGAATCTGTCCAAACTCCAGATCTTCTCCGTATGCGTCAAGAAAGCGCTTCATAACAGCGAGGCTTCCGTGCACCGAAAAACC
>JAQVCQ010000053.1:11109-13889 GCA_028689715.1 Lachnospiraceae bacterium | reverse complement strand
CTTTTCCTTTTGCATCCTGAAATGACCAGTCAAGGTAATTCATCTGAATCTGTCCAAACTCCAGATCTTCTCCGTATGCGTCAAGAAAGCGCTTCATAACAGCGAGGCTTCCGTGCACCGAAAAACCTAGGTGACGGATCCTTCCTGCTTCTTTCTGTTTTTTTAAATAATCAAAGATTTTGTATTCCGGGTTTAGATATGCATCAATATTCATTTCGCAAACATTATGGATCAAATAAAAATCAAAATAGTCTGTTTTGCATTTTTTTAGCTGCTCTTCAAAAATTACCTCAACTTTGTCCCAGTTTGCCGGGTCATATCCCGGAAACTTTGTTGCCAGATAATAAGATTCCCTCTTATATGTGCTTAGAACATTTCCCATGACCACTTCCGACTGTCCATCATGGTACCCCCAGGCTGTATCATAATAATTGATTCCTTTTTTCATTGCATATGCAACCATTCTCTTGACTTCTTCTTCATCAATGGCTGCATAGACTCCCTCTTTGACTGGAAGCCGCATTGCTCCCATTCCAAGCGTCGATAATTTTAAACCTTGAAATTCTCTGTATATCATACCTTGACCATCCCTTCCGTCTGTACTTTTTCGTTGTATTCCTGCAAATAGATCTCATGTTAAGTCTACAACTTGAAGTTAACTTCAGGTCAAGCATTTTTTGAAATTTTGAAATTTTATCCTAAAATGTAAATTTTATCTTTGTATTTTTCCTTAAAAACCACGCTTCATAAATCCACCGTTACCGCCACGTCCCCCTCCCATCTGCATCTGCGTGATTTCTGTTATCTTCTCACCGTTGACTGTTACATCACCACCATTTAATGTGGCTATTCCATCCGAATCAAAAGCAGACATTCCTTCAATATTTATGGTACCTCCATTAATTATAATCTCTCCATTTGAATCAAAAGCATCTGTATCACCAGCGCCCATAACAACCGAGATTGTTCCACCATTGACTTCTAATAAAACATCATAATCACTTTTTGATGTTGCATTAATGCCATCATCAGAGGCATTTATAGAAATTTCACCTCCATTGATCTGTACATAGGTTCCTTCGATTCCTTCAGTAGAAGATGTGATCGTAATGATGCCACCGTCGATCTGGTTGATGCTATTTGCCTGGATTCCATCATCCCCTGCCGTAAGGTTCAAAGTACCATTTTTCATATAAAAATGACCTGACAGCGTATCATCTTCGTTTTCACTGTGTATTGCATCTTTTCCTGCCTCAATAGTAAATATTCCATCATAAATGCTGATCAGATCATTTGCTTCCATCCCATCGCCCGCTGCCGTAATCTCAATGTTTCCTCCTGTCACAATAAGATCGTCTTTCGATGTAATTCCATTACCTGTTTCTGACTCGATCTCCAATGTTCCTGTTCCATTCACTGTAAGATCAGATTTGGAAAAGATCACGGCATCCAGATTGGTATCTCCGTCTGCCACAAAACTTCCTGTTACCTCGAGATGATTCTCACTGTCAGTTGTAGTAACAAATACTTTGTCGCCTGTTTTCACATAAACAGCCGGCGTGCTTTCATTGGTTATGCTGACTCCGTCCAATACGATCTGCACTTTTGCCTCATCCGCTACTTCCACATAAATAGTACTGTTCTCTGCCTGTCCGCTCACAACATAGACGCCTTCTTCTGTGATTGTGACATCTTCACCACTTTTCAAGGTAAGCGTGACTGCATTTGTCAGATCCGCTTCTTGTTCCAGATCCCTTTCACTGAACAGTTCTGATACGGTCAGTGCTGAGCCTTCTCCACCTGACACAACACTCGTAGTCGTCACAACTGTCTCTACAGCGCTACCCTCCTGTGCATTTTCTGTTGCAGCCTCTGCACTACTTTCTGTTGTTTCTTCATTCGACACGGTTACATCCTGGGTCGATGCACAACCTGCTGTTGAAAAAAGTATCATGGATGCAGTAATCATTGCTACCATTTTCATTGATTTTCGTTTCATTTTTTCTCCTTTGCTATCAGACAATTTTACAAATCAAGAAGCAATTGCCTCGTTTGTAAAATCGAATTCGTTTGTTGTTATGCCCCTATCATAACTACGTTTCCTTAAATTAGTCTTAAATAGCAAAAAGAAATTTTATTGTTTTATATTGTCTGTCAGATGATCATATACCATCTACACTCTTCCTTTTTAAAAACCAGACGGAATTCCCATTCTATCTGCCCAAATTCAGCAGTGCAGATATATTCTCTTGTTTTGATCCCGCAAAATATTTTATCATCCGAAGTAATGACCTTGATATTCGAAAGCGTTTTGATTTCGCCCTCTTCATTTTCAAATTTTATGGTACGTGGGATAGTCTTTCCCACTCTTGTAAACCAACAGTCACATGCAATCTCAATCTGCCTTCCTTTTAATACTCCTGCATTTTTTTCGTTGATATTGGTATTGGTTCCTATTCCAAATGCTGACATTTCCACACTTCCTTACATGATACTGATCTTACTGTAATCGACATCTCTTTTTTCTCTTGAGATTCCGCCTGACATATGATCAATAGGGCCCTTGCTTAATACTGCTCTTTTTATCATGTCAATGCCATAACGTTCTCTAATGTCATCTACCATCCTGTCAACAATTTCCCATTTTTCATAATCCATTTCTGCAAAAAGATCCATCTGATAAAAATCATAATCTCTGATCCTGCCGGCATGGACACCAAGATGCCTGATTGGTGTGCCATCCCATAGCTCATCAAATACTTTACAAGCATGCTGATAAA
>JAQVCQ010000053.1:8548-11009 GCA_028689715.1 Lachnospiraceae bacterium | reverse complement strand
TCCATTTCTGCAAAAAGATCCATCTGATAAAAATCATAATCTCTGATCCTGCCGGCATGGACACCAAGATGCCTGATTGGTGTGCCATCCCATAGCTCATCAAATACTTTACAAGCATGCTGATAAATCTGATTGGTGATACGTACCGGGCTTACTAGCGTCACCTGATGCGATGCATACTGCAGATCATATGTTTTAATCCCGACAGCTATCACTTCTGCCTTTGCGTTATCCTTACGCATTCGCTGCCCTACTGTTTCAGCGAGCCCAAGCAGAACTCTGTGCGCAATTTCTCTGTCTGTTACATCGAACGCAATCGTCGTACTATTTCCGTAACCTTTGTTAATCGGTACCTGTGCCTGCACCTGAGACAGATCAATCCCATTTGCAAAAGCCCATACAACCTCACCCTGTTTTTTTAGATGTTGTCTAAGCAATGTGGGATCTGCGGCTGCAAGTTCTCCAATTGTCTGAATTCCCAATGAAAACAGTTTTTTTGCAGTAGCCCTACCTACAAAAAATAATTCTGAAACTGCCAGGGGCCACATCTTTTCTCTGATCTCATGAGGATAAAGTGTACTGACATTGTCAGGTTTTCTAAATTCGGAAGCCATTTTTGCAAGCAACTTATTATGAGACACCCCGATATTTACAGTAAATCCAAGTTCCTCTTTGATTCTCTCGCGAATCGCATTAGCAACGATTTCCGGTTCTCCAAAAACAAGTTCTGTCCCTGTCATATCCATAAATGCTTCATCAATGGAATATTGTTCCACATCAGGAGTATATTCCTGCAGAAGCGTTATGAAAGCTTTTGAGCACTTCTCATACAAGCCATAATTAGGTGCTGCCAGATAAAGGTTCGGACATTTTCTCTTTGCTTCTATTAAAGTCTCTCCTGTCTGAATCCTGTACTTCTTTGCCGGAATCGACTTTGCAAGAATAATGCCATGCCTCATCTCCTGATCTCCTCCAATTGCAGAAGGGATATCTCTCAAATCTGTTTCAGCATTCAGATATTTTATTCTGTAGGCAGCCTCCCAGGATAAAAATGCAGAATTAACGTCAATATGAAATATGATTCTCTCCATTTTTATTCCTCCACAACTTTTTCTTTTTCTTTTTTTATCTCGTGTTTACTATCATAACAGAACATTTGTTCGATTTCAAGAGGATTAAAAAAGCAATAGAAGGTTTTACCTTAAATTGCTTTTTCGACTGTTAATTGAACTTTAATTGAATTCATTTTCCTGTCATGTTCTTATTTTATTCATCAAACAAGCTTATCTGCTGATAATTGCTTATTTTTTTTAGGGGTTCCGGTATTTTTCTAATCGCATATTCTATAAATTTTTGATCAAGAATCCAGTCATCTATCTCACCCCGTTCCAGAATCAATGGCATTCTGTCATGTACACTCTCAACAGAATGATTTGCAGCTGTCGTCAGCACAACAAAACAATTCCCATGTTCAGATGGTTTCCAGATTCCTGCCATCCAAATTATGTGTCCATCTATCGATTCAAATGCCATTTTATTTTTACTTTTATCCCATTCATAGAATCCTCTTGCTGGAATAATGCACCGCATTTGCTGGAGCGCACTTTTAAATGCAGGCTTTTCCATGGCTGATTCACTTCTGGCATTGATCAGAATACGATTTTCTTCTATCCCTGGAAATCCCCATGTCATAAGGGATGATGATAATACATTCTCCTTTTTGTGTAAAATGGACGCCTGTTGAGTCGGATAAATATCACCTCTATGCATCATTTTTTCGCTGACTTTTCTGACGATCTTTTCAATCTCCTGTGCTGTCTCATCATCCACATAATATCTTCCACACATTTCATCCGTTCCTTTCAGACCAGATATAAGATCAAGCCGCCCATTCTTTGCAGACATCGACCCACTCTGTATAATTTGAATGTTCTTCCATCTCTGAAATAGAGAGTTCAATTGCACTATTGCTGCTGCCACATGCCGGAAACACAGTCTGAAATCGCTTTAATGAGCAGTCAAGATAGACTCTGACTCCTTCCTTTACTCCAAAAGGGCATACCCCGCCTACTGCATGTCCTACCACAGACTCTACTTCGATCGGCGATAACATTTTAGCTTTGACACCGAACATTGCTTTGAATTTCTGATTGTCGACCTTGGCATCTCCTGCCGTAACAACCAGGATTGCACTGTCTCCCACCATAAATGAAAGTGTTTTTGCGATTCTCATTGGTTCACAGTTCAATGCTGCCGCTGCAAGCTCAACGGTTGCACTTGATTCCTCAAACTCCTGGATTCTCTTCTCCATTTTGTGTTTACGAAAATATTCTTTTACCCGTTCAATCGACATGATGTCCCTCCTTGATGCAGCACTTATAAAAGGTTTTTTGCTATTTGAATCCATTATAGCAAAACGCATCAAAGTCACAACTATTTTTTTGATACACATTTTATGATG
>JAQVCQ010000053.1:0-8448 GCA_028689715.1 Lachnospiraceae bacterium | reverse complement strand
CCTCCATTTTGACACCAGCCTTTTGTCTGGTGTTATTCTTTTTTCAGAATCACTCAAACAAGAAAAGGAGAATGAAAACTATGGAAACAGCAATTGAAGTAAGCGATCTGCACAAGTCTTATGGTTCTATAAAAGCTGTGAATGGGATCAGTTTGACTGTATCTCGCGGTGAAGTTTTGGGCCTGCTCGGCGCGAATGGTGCCGGAAAAAGTACCACGATTGAATGCATTCTGGGAATCAGACACCCAGATCGTGGCAAAATATCGATCCTGAATATGGATCCATATAAAGAGCGTAAAAAAATATTTGAAAAAGTCGGTGTTCAGTTTCAGGAGATTTCCTATCAAGATAAAATTAAAGTATCAGAACTTTGTCAGGTAACCTCTTCTTTTTATAAAAACCCGGCTGAATATGCAGAACTTTTGAATCAATTCGGTCTTAACGACAAACAGCACAGTTATGTTGCAGAACTATCCGGCGGTCAGAAGCAACGTCTTTTTATTGTTCTAAGTCTAATTCCAAAACCCGATGTGGTATTTCTGGATGAACTGACCACTGGACTAGATCCTAAAGCAAGACGTATGGTCTGGAAAAGTCTGACTGACCTGAAAAAAAAGGGACTCACTATCCTGCTTACATCCCATTTTTGTGATGAAGTTGAAGTTTTGTGTGATAGGATCATGATTCTAAAAAAAGGAGCTGTCACTTTTTATGGAACCGTATCGGAAGCGATTTCGAAAAGCCCATTTAATCAGTTTGAAAATGCATATCTATGGTATGCAGACGAGGAGGAAGAAAATGAAGACCTTTAAGACCTTACTAAGAACAGAGTTGTTATTATCTTTCAGAGGCCTGGATATGTTACTCTTTGCAATCTGTATGCCCGTGGTTGTCACCGTAATCATAGGTCTTTTATTTGATGGAAGGCCTGCCTATTCTGGTGCTTCTTATACATTTTTTGAGCAGTCATTTGGTGCCATCTGCACCATTGCCATCTGTGCCGGAGGTGTGATGGGACTTCCTCTTGTGCTCTCAGAATACAGAGGCAGAAAAATTCTCAAGCGCTTTCAGGTCACTCCTGTCAGTCCTGCCCTTTTACTTGTCGTCCAGGTCACAATCTATGCCATTTATTCAATTGCTTCCCTTATTCTTGTCTACCTCACCGGAAAGCTTTTTTTTAAATACCAGTTACAGGGGTCTGTACTTTCCTTTCTTGGCGCATATTTTCTTGTTATGCTTTCCATGTTCAGCATTGGCATTCTGGTAGGCGGAATTGCTCCAAATAGTAAGATTGCAGGTGCCATCGCAAGTCTTTTATATTTTCCGATGCTGATCTTTTCAGGCGCAACGCTCCCATATGAGATCATGCCGCCATTTCTGCAAAAGTTTGCGGATCTCATGCCTCTGACGCAAGGGATCAAACTCTTAAAAACTGCATCTCTTGGTCTTCAGTCCGATAATATCCTGGCACCTTTTCTGATCATGCTCATAACTGCTGTGGCATGTACTGCCGTGTCGTTACGCTTCTTTAAGTGGGAATAAGTATAAAATGATCCCGGTTCCAAAAAAGAACTGGGATCATTTTGTACATCTGTTATAAATTTTCCTTACCTATAGCCCCATTTTTAATTTGTGCAGATACCAAAGAAGTGTATCAAGAACTTCACTTACGATCTCATCTGCCTGATCTGCCACCTGATCCAGTGTGTCCATGGACTTTTTCAATGCCTTTTCAACATGATCATTGACGAATTTTTCGTCCTTCTCTGCCACACTGATCTTTTCGACCCATCTTCCTTTTCCCTGTTCTTTGATAAAGTCTCCAAGTAAAATTCCAGCTCCTTTTCCGACAAAATCATTAATGCCTCGTTTTACTGCCTCGATTAGTCCAATTGGCTCATTGTTATCATCTACATCAAAACTTTTATGATAACCGATCCGGTAGATCACATAACATGCCAGCCAGATCGTTAATGCTTTTGGATCATCCTTACCGGGCATTTTGATCAGTCCATCAGCAGTTCCTAATCCTACAAGAAATCTTTTTTCGAAAAATTCTTTCGCAAGTTCTCCAAAATCTTTTTCAGGACTGCTCTGCCAGATTTCTGCTATTTCAATGATACTCGATTTAACTTCCGCTGCCAGAAATCCTGCTATTGGTCCTCCTATCGGTGCCAGTGCAAGATCAAACGCAATGTCACCTATATAAACTGCCAGATCTGCGTAGGCAATCGCTTCATCATACCAGGCCGCTTCGATCAGATATTCCTGTCCTTCCTGCATAATGGATCTTTCTGCGATAGCCCAGCAATTCTTACGAAATTCTCTCAGATCATCAAGCCCCAGCTGGAATCTCATTCTCTCCAGTTCATATAATTTCTTTCCTCTGAAGCGCGGTGCCATATAGATTTCTATAACACGCTTACACGCAAGGTATTCCTTTTCCCTGCTTGTCTCATAATCTAGAATATCCGGTGCCAGAGAGATTTCTATTTCATTTTCTATGGATCTGTTACCATACGACGCCAACAGATGCATTTGTCCCAATACCGTCTGTGTAGATGGAAAGTTCGTCTTTGCTTTCGCAATGTAACGGATTCTGTCAGAAAATACAGTCTCACTATCTTCACAGATTTCCATACCGATCAGTTCAAAAATAGTTTTTTCATCAGTCATCGAGATTTGGATCTGCTCTGGCTTCACAAATTCCAGTGTCTGTTTTTCTTCTAACCAGACACCGGTCTTTACGTCAAAGAGAGTCTCTTCCATCTCTTCCGACTCCATGCTGACCCGATATCCTCTGACTTCCTTAGGTTTTCCAAGAAAGTCCGGAAGAATTCCCTCTCTGCAGACTTCAACATAGAATCTGTTCGTAACAGATTCTGTTTCATTCTCAGCAATAATTTCACATAGAAAGCTTTTAAAAAATGTTTCAAAAGGTGGAAGCTCTCCTTTGTCAGTGATGTGAATTACACGCTCTCCCTCTTTATTTTCTCCTATTTCCAAAAGGAAAGGCGCATCCCCATGCACTGTTTCAACCCTGATCTCAGGTTCCACGGTAAAATCTACCAGCTCATATTTCAAATCGACTGTTCTTCCAGACCCCTCCAATATAAAGATCTGTGCTCCATCAAGCTCAATTCTTGGTTCACCGACTAACTTAAAGGTCATATTGTTCTGAAAGACTCCGCCTTCCCCCGAAAATCGGAAACTGATTCCAGCTTCCCTTGCAGTGGACTGTTCCGATCCAAAATACTGCACGCCTGCGCCCATATATTCTCCCGCGATCGCTGCCTGGCTTACGCTTAAAATTCCATCTGAAGAAAAAATCGCGATCTTCTGTGTCAGATCCGCTCTGTCTATTTCAATCCCCTCTTGATTTACTTCAACAATTCTTGCGTATACATATACCGGATCTGCATTTTTTTTGATTTTATCTCCAAATTCTTTATAAACGCCCATTTTATAACTACTTGTGTGTGTCTGTTCTCCTTCACCTCCTTCTCCTTGCGAAACCGAACCCGCCCCCGCTGCTGACCCTGCACCTGCTGCACCTGCTGCCGCTGCAACAACAGATAATACAGAACCAATTACAATTCGTTTCATGATTCCGGCACTGACCTCACCACCATTTTCAGATGCCTCGGATTCGATGGTCTGACTGACCAGTCCCTCCTCTGGAAGTTCTTCTGCTGGGACTTCCTGTGTTCCTTCTTCCTGCGTTTCCCTCTCCGCTTCAATGTCTACAATGCCTTCAATACCTTCCGTATTGAGCGGTTCCTGTGTTTCTTCTTCCGATACGACTGCACCTGTATCCGGAACCCATTCGTAAATATAACAGGTACCCTGTTTCTGTCCACTAAAGACCGTTCTGAGTGCGATCTTTTCTCCTGCTTCTGTACCAATTGGTGCTGTTGCAGTAACAATCTCACTGATCGACAAAATATTTACTGTTGGATAACTATCTATCTTGAACTGATCTTCTCCCTCTGCATTTACGAATGGTATGCTCCCATCCGTGGCATACCCTGGCTCTGAATCCCATGCATCAAAATCGGCGGATGCGCTTGCTGCGTCGGTATAATAAGAAAGCATCTGTGCACCGAACTGCAAGGATAAGGAAAGCGTGATCGTTTCTCCTCCCTTGATTGAGGAAGGTGGAACGGAGAACGTACAAATGGAAGTACTGGTCTCACCATTTAAAATATCCGGATCATAATAGGTGTCCGTTTCCCCTAAATATTTCCAGGTATAGCTATAACTTCCGGGTGCTGAACTACTGGATGCCTCATAGCTTCCATTTGCATTGGTGGCATCCACATATTCCTTGCCATCATAATTCTTTACATCAACCTGTTGCCACTCACCACCCTCTGCATGTACTTCTATTTCTGGAAAAAGGGATGCTGATAACAATAGAATCAGGGATAAAAAATGAAACCATTTTTTCATTCTTTTGCGCCTCCCTTCTTTTGCCATGTGGTCAGCTTTAAAATAAATGCCGTCAGAAGCAACAACGCTCCCACAAAATAGCAGATCATTCCTACTCCGGTCGCTGAGAGTGCGATCGAACTGGCAAAACCCGTCACCATTCCTGCAAGAATCGTAGTTACAGATGGCTGTTTCTGTGGTTTATTATGATAGAACGATGTAACCAGTCCAATAAAAAATCCAGCTTTTCCGGATAGTGCACGCAGCGACAAAACTATTCCTGTGACTGCCATCATACTATTGATTAGCAAAGCCTTTCCTACAAGAAAATTGTAAAAAACAAGAGCTATACCTGCACCAATTAATAAAGTGGGCACATTCTCTCCTTTTTTTACTATAAATCCACTTGAAAGATTTTTGATACCAGCTGTTATTTTTTGAAAAGATTCGCCTCCTGTCAATAGTGATGTTATAAAATAAGCAAAGATCATCTTTCCCATTGTGTTTCCAATCATACCAACTGTCCCCTGTATATTTCCTCCAGAACATGTAAGAAACCTTACCACCCTGACTACATTTCCTGAAATCCCAAGTTCTGGAAGTATGATCATAACGATCCAAATCAACGCCATCATCATTGTAACGATGAGCTTTTTCTTATTTTTCCCTAAACTTATTATATTTTTAAAAAACTGCATCAAGCTTCTAGATAAATACTTTGGCAGATCCTCAGAATGCAAAGTCTGTGATGCACGATCTATGACATGTGTAAAAACAATTTCCTGATTTCTCATACTCCTCCACCTTTTCTTTCATCATTTTTTTGCTATTTCAGAAGTGGGCATTTACAGCGGTGACAGAAATCATCTTCGATCTGATTCAGACTTCCACAAGCGCCACAGAAAATAATGCTGTCTTTCGACTTATCATATTTTTCGTAAGAATTCAATCCGGCATGATGTCTGATTTTGTCCCCAATCTGGTAATAGTCATAAAGCGTGGTATCATCTTCAGCCGTGATTTCATATTTCTTTCCCTGTTCGCTACGAATGATTACTTTGTATTCTGTATATTCCACCCAGTAAAAATCATTTTCATCCGCCCCGGTACTCTGCCGGCGTCTTTTATTCTTAACTTTTTTATCTACGACAGTTCCATCCCAGGTTCGGCTTTTCTTCCTTCCCAGAACCTGAAACAGGGCAACCAATATGAACATCCCACCAATTCCAAATCCAATGTAAAGTGCCTGTGGATTTTCCATTTCAGAACTGGTCTCTCCATAAATATAGAATCCAGCGACTGCAACGATCGCAATGATCAACGAAAACAGCAGTGACCACCTGTTAGAATTTTTCAAATACTTTTTAAAAGCAGGATCATTAATTCGCGACGAATACCCAACACTTCCTCTCTTTTTTTCTGTCATAGCTGACTCCTCCCTCATAAGATTTATATAAATCATACTAACGACATTATAGGTAAAAAAAATAAGACACACGTCACTCATTAAGGGTGATTGTGGGTCTTATTTTTTTGATATAGGTAAATCAATTCCGTTTTATTTGAAACCTGTAGTTTTGAATAGATGTTCTTAATATGCGTCTTTACTGTATTTTCACTTAAAAACAGTTCGGCTGCAATCATTTTATAAGTTCTTCCATTCAACAGTAATTCTGCTATCTCACATTCTCTGTCTGTAAGCATGAATTCCTTAAAAATATCTGACGTTATTTTATCTGTTGTTTTCTGATCTTTCTCGTTCTCTTTTCTTTCTGCCAAGTCTCCTCTTTCCCCTTCTGAAAGGTAGGATCGATTTCTTATAATTTCAAGCAATTCCTTGTGAAGAAGTGGCAAAAGCATAAAGGTGATCAAAATCACACCAAATGCAAGCAGTGAAATATAATGTGCCTGTATATTTAAAATAACAATCGTTTTTCCAAGTATTCCTCCAGCAAAAACGCCAAGCACATTTGCCGAAAGACCAATTCCCATAATTTTTGCAGGGTTCTTGTCAAGCTCGATCATCTCCCCCAGAATGCTCCACCAGAAAAGATCATAGATACCGCATGCCCCCAGCATCAACGTATTGATTATTACAAATGATATCGCTGAGCGATCAAGAATCATAAACATAATAAAACAAAATCCAATCATTGCAATTGCAATATAAAGTGTGTACGCCCTGTTCTTATGCTGTGAAAAATGTTTCATCAAGTATAATACCGTTATATATGGAATTGCCCAGTACCAACTGACTAGTAACCTATGCGCTGCAAAAGCGGGCATAATGACCTGATACATCAACCCGGCATTGATGGTAATGATCATAATAAAAATATAGAGCAATGTGAGCGGTCTTTTGAGATGACCGGTTCTCACGAGAATTTCCTTCTTGATTTCAGCTTCTGTATTGCTTTCAAGTTCTGTATTGATTTCAGTCGGCAGACACACTGCAAGATAAAGTGCAATCAAAAGCATAGCAATCGAAAGTGCAAACCCCATATAATCATGAAGATTTACCGCTACGATGTTGATCATGATCATAAGAAGATTCGATCCCATAAGCACATCCGCTGCCGTGCTCATCCGATTTCCTGCCGGCGTGAATTGTTTATAAAAATATCCCCAGGCCGCAACCGCTCCACCTGTCATGAACGCCATCAGTGCTGCTGTCATGTTCCAAAGTAGTGTTGGTGGAAAAAAGAAAAAGACACTTCCTAGTATACAGGATATGATGGAAATGATCAGAAAACTTTTTGCATTTTTTATTGTTTTGATCCAGAATCCACAGATACATAAACCCAAAAAATGGAATATCATAATCGAAAAAACAATCGTATGTACTTCAATCTGATATCGTTCTGCAATCTTATACAGCACACGGCCTTCATATAAAAAAGCAAGTAACCATGAAAAATAGAATGAAAAAACCAGAATAGATAATTTATGTCCATCAAGACGCTTCATCTGTTTTCCTCCTGTCAGCCTTTGATTTTATTTATCTCTCTGATCACACGGCATGGGTTCCCAACAGCTACACAATTCTCTGGTATATCCCTGGTAACTACGCTTCCTGCTCCAATCACACTGCCATGTCCGATCTTTACTCCCGGGAGAATGATCACGCCTCCACCAATCCAACAGCCATCTCCAATTTCCACAGGCAACGCATAGGTACGACAGAAATACTCACTATGTTCCTGCGTCCATCCCGGTGTTAAACGATCTGAAAGTTCCACCGGATGTGTTGCTGTATAGATCTGAACATTAGAAGCAATTAAAACATTACTTCCGATTTTTATTTTATTACAGTCAACAAATGTACAGTTCATGTTAATAGAAACATTATTGCCCAATGATATATTCACACCATAATCACAAATGAACGGTGTTCCAACAGACACATTACTGCCTATACTTTCGAACAAATTTCCCAGAATTTCTCTTTTTTCAGCTTTCTGACTATAAGAAAGTTCATGGTATCTTTTTAATAGATTTCTGGCACTTAATTTATAATCCAGAAAAATTTCATCATGACAGTCGTACCATTCTCCTGCAAGGCATTTTTCAAGTTCATTCATTCTATACCCCCTCTGCTTGTTTCAACACTCTTTTTCACTTCTTTGATTTACAGATCACACTACGATCATAAAAATGATACCTATCAATAGTAACCATATGACAATGATCGGTATTGCATAATACCATTTCTTTGGTTTTCCATCTGCCCAAATATTTTTCGCAAGCTCTCTGTTCTTTTCAAATATTTCTTTTGGAATGAACCGAAGTGTCAGTGCAACAAGTGCTGGTAATATAATCAGGTCATCAAGATATCCTAATACCGGTATAAAGTCCGGTATCAGATCTATCGGAGACAGTGCATAAGCAATGGTAAGTGCTGCAAAAAGTTTTGCGATCAAGGGCGTATTTTGATCCTTCAGTGAAAGAAACAGGGCAGGAATATCAGATTTTAATTGTATTGCACGCTGCTTTAAGTCCATGTTCATTCTCCTAATT
>JAQVCQ010000163.1 GCA_028689715.1 Lachnospiraceae bacterium | reverse complement strand
GTGATGCTTGCTTCTTATGTAGGAACAGCATATATTACTTATTATCTACTGAATGGGTTTGCCCTGCTCATATTTTCCTATTCTGTTATGAAAAGCAATAGTTTTGATAAAACAACAGGAATCTGGGGACTGATGGCAGGAGGATTGATGTTAGTACCACCTACAGTAGGGACAATCGGTATGATATTTTCATTCCTGTCATTATTCCCGTGGGTAGTTTTTGTGATCCGACTTTGTATTCCTATTTGGAAAAGCAGCAAAATCAAAGAATAGACTATAATAACTGAATCAATGGTTCTAGTTCCTCTGAAAGTGTTTTTGCCAGAGTAATATTGTTGTTTTTAAGAGCTATTTCGGTCCTGGTTTCAACGGAGCGTTTTTTTTCTTCGATTTCAAGATAATTCTTATCAAAATGTTTAGAGTAGATCATCTTTCTGAATTTGCGTATACTTATTTTTCTAATGTTTTTATCCTCTATTAAAAGGATATAGTCAACACAATTTGCAATGGTATAAAAATCATGTGAGACCATAAGTACTGCACCGTTAAAACTTGTAATAGCTTCTTCTAGCGCGATCTGAGAATAAGTATCCAGGTGACTAGATGGTTCGTCTAATAACAATAGATTGGCATGTCCGTAGGAAATCTTAGCTAGCTGCAGCATAGTCTTTTCACCACCTGACAAGGCACTGATTTTTTGATAAAGATCCTGTTCGGTAAATCCGAATTTTAGGATATGATCAATGATATCCTGGTTAGACTGGAATCCTAATGTATAGAACTCATCAAGAATGTTATTTGAATGATCTAACATCTCATCCTGAAATTGTGAAAGAAATGCGAGTCTGGACTCTTTATGCAATTCAATGGAAGGGTGTTGGCTCTGATAGATGTCACGGAGCAGTGTTGTTTTACCGGTACCGTTTGGACCAATTAATGCAACTTTGTCGGTAGAATTCAAATCGAAACTGACATGCTCTAGTAATATATCATCAAACGAAACACTGTAATCATTTATTTTTAAAATACACTCATCAATGATTGGATGGTCGGTCACAAAGCTGATCTCAGGCTTGCGTATTTCAACAAACGGTGTTTTTATTCTTTTTTCTTCAAGTCTTTTTTGCAGACTGACCCGGGCATTCAGAGTCTTTCCTCTGGATGCATCAGCGTTATTGGATGCAATAGCGCGGAGCCTGTTGATAATGAGTTCATTGCGTTCGATTTCAAGAGAATCGGCAACGGCAAGTTCATGCAACTCGATTTTTTGTTGAAGCAGTGAAAATTTATAATGTATATAATTGCCTTCATATTCCTGAAGATCTTTATTCTCAAGGTGTATTATTTTGTTAAAACAATGATTCAATAAATAACGGTTATGAGTGATAACAAGTAAAATTCCTTTATAAGAATTGATTAGATCTTTTAGTGAATTGAGATGTTCAAAGTCTAAAAAAGCGTCAGGCTCATCCATGATCAGGATGGAAGGAAGTGTAAGCATTTCTTTGATTACCTGTAACAGCTTAAACTCACCACCACTCAGGCATGATATCTTTAGATCGGACCGCTTGCCAAGATCTGCTAGGTTAAGTTGTTTGTTAATGGTGCTTTCGTAATCATCACCGCCCATGGCATCTAATGTATCTAATGCGATCTGGTACTGTTCTAAAAGTGGTTCAATGTCAGTAGAAGTCTCCATCTCAAGACAAATGGATGCAATTTCGTTCTGCAACTGAACAAACCGTTCGCTGGCATATTCATAAACAGTCATATCATTTTTGGTATTTAGATGCGAATACTGATCGACATATCCTATTCTTGCACTGGATCCTATTTCAATTTTTCCATCATACAGGTATTTTTCGTGATGCATGATCATATCGACCAGAGTGCTTTTTCCGCTGCCACTGGTGCCGATCAAGGCACAATGTTGTCCGTCTTCTAATGTGAATGTAATTTCATTGAATAAATCCTTTTGTGGAAACGAGTAGGACAGATTTTCTATTTTTATCATAATTATATCCTTTCATAAAGTGAACCCCACTATGTTTGAACATTTGGAATTGTTATGTGTTAAAATAGGAGCATAAAAGTAATCTCCTATAAGCAAATCAATAGATTGTGCTTTATCTTACCATGTTTTTCTAAAAAAATAACTATAAAATTAAAGATTTTGATTGGAGGAAATAATATGTATCAGGCGAATGAGAACAGATATGAGCATATGAAATATTTAAGGTGTGGAAAAAGTGGAATCATGATGCCACGTGTTGCGCTTGGTCTTTGGCATAATTTTGGTTCAGTTGACCAGTATGAAAATATGAGGTCCTTATTATTTGAGGCTTTCGACCAGGGAATTACGCACTTTGACCTGGCAAATAATTATGGACCGGTCTATGGGTCGGCGGAAGAGAATTTTGGACGAATCATGGAACGTGACTTAAGGCCGTATCGTGATGAAATGTTGCTTTCCACAAAAGCGGGATATGATATGTGGTCGGGACCTTATGGCAATTATGGATCAAGAAAATATTTAATATCCAGCCTTGACCAGAGTCTGAAAAGAATGAAAGTTGATTATGTTGACATTTTCTATCATCACAGACCTGACCCCGAGACGCCACTTGAAGAAACGATGGGAGCGCTGAGCGATATTGTTCGACAAGGGAAAGCACTTTATGTAGGGATTTCTAATTACAAGGCAGAGGAAACAAAAAAAGCATCTGAAATTTTAAGAAAAAATGGAACCCCATTATTGATCCATCAGCCCCGTTACAATATGTTCGATAGATGGATAGAAGATGGACTTCTTGATGTATTGCAGGAAGAAGGTGTGGGCAGCATTGTATTCAGTCCGCTTGCTCAAGGTGTCTTAACTGATAAGTATTTAAATGGAATCCCGGAAGGAAGCCGCGCAACAAGAAACCACTTTTTAAAAAGTGAAAATATTACAACGTCAGTACTTGAAAAAGTAGGGCTTCTGAACCAAATTGCAGCAGAGCGTGGTCAGACACTTGCGGAGATGTCTCTTTCGTGGGTATTAAGAAATGACAGAGTGACAACTGTCCTGATCGGAGCAAGTAAAGTGGAACAAATTCGTGAAAATGTTAAGATTATTAATGATCTCTATTTTACGGATGAGGAACTGATCAGGATTGAAAGGATACTATCAAATCAAAATTAGTTCAGGAGATAATGCATGTATAACAGAATGACGCAAAGCGACATCAGAAAAATGCAGGAAGAGATCGACCATAGAAAATTGATCGTAAGGAAAGCGGCACTTGAAGATGTGAAGGAAGCCAGAGCACATGGTGACCTGAGCGAGAATTTTGAATATAAAGCTGCAAAACAGTTCAAAAATAAAAATGAAAGTAGAATACGTTATTTAGAACGTATGATCAAGACCGCAGTCATTATTGAAGATCAAAAAAATGTGGATGAAGTCGGGATCAACTCGCTGGTGACAGTGTACTTTCCTGATGACGACATAGAAGAGACATATAAACTGGTTACGACAGTACGATCCAACTCCATTAAAGGAAAAATAAGTATAGAATCTCCGCTTGGGAAGGCGCTTCGTGGTCATAAGATTCATGATAAAATCAGTGTGGTAATAAATGAGGAAACTGCCTATGACGTAGTGATTCAAAAGATCGACCAGTCAGAAAATGATGAT
>JAQVCQ010000162.1 GCA_028689715.1 Lachnospiraceae bacterium | reverse complement strand
CAATTACTTGATTTGAATGAAGATGTCATAATATTATTTTGCAAGTTTTTCAAGAATCTCAACACAGGCGTCAATTCCAAGACTTGATGTACTCAGACAGATATCATAATAATCTGCAACGCCAAATTCTGTGTTCGTATAATAGGAGCAATACTTCTTCCTTGTTCGGTCTATTGCACGGATCTCTTCGTTGATCTTTGTTTCAGTCGCATCCGGCATCTTGCTTTTCATACGTTCAGCTCTCCAACATGGATCTGCATGAACAAATACATGAAGTCCATAGTCAAATTCTTTTAATATCGTGTTGGCATTTCTTCCAACAATAACGCAGTTTCCCTTTTCTCCGATTTTCCGGATGACCTGCTTCTGCGCTTCAAATAACTTTTCGCTGAGAGGCTTGTTATAAAAATCGAACAGACTCTGCGCAAAACCAAAATTCATTGGTACTCTCTCATCCCACTTCAGCAGACTTTCAACATCTACATTCGATTCTTTTGCTGTTTTCAGGATGATCTCTTTGTCATAATAATCAAATTTTAATGCCTGCGCAAGTTTTCGTCCTATTTCACCCCCGCCTGCACCAAATTCACGGCTGATCGTAATAATCTTTTTCATTGCCATTCCTCCAAAACAGACTAAAGTACTTTATTTAGAAAATCAATTGTTCTTGCTTCTTTTGGGTTGTTAAAGATTTCCTCAGGACGTCCCTGCTCAACTATATATCCCGCATCCATAAATACTACCCTGTCTGCTACTTCTCTTGCGAATCCAATCTCATGTGTAACGACCACCATTGTCATTCCGTCTGCAACAAGCTCCTGCATAACGTTCAGTACCTCGCCTACCATTTCAGGATCAAGCGCTGATGTAGGCTCGTCAAACAGCATAATTGCAGGATTCATTGCAAGAGCCCTTGCAATTGCTACCCTTTGCTTCTGTCCGCCAGACAATTGTGAAGGATAAGCATCAGATTTTGACTCAAGACCTACTCTTTTTAATAATTGCATTCCCTTTTCTTTTGCTTCCTCTTTTGTCATTCGTTTCAGTTCTACCGGTGCAAGTATTACATTTTCTAATACATTTTTATGAGGAAATAAGTTGAAATGCTGGAATACCATTCCGATCTCTTCACGTACCTTGTTAATATCCGTATGCTTGTCCGTTATGTTTTTTCCATCAACAACGATCGTACCGCTCGTTGCTTGTTCTAACTGGTTAATACATCTGAGAAATGTTGATTTACCGCTACCGGATGGACCTAACAGTACAACGACTTCACCTGTTTCAATTTCAATACTGATATCTTTTAACACTTCAAGCTTTCCAAAGTCTTTTTTCAGATTCTCAACATGAATCATAATTCTGTTATCTACCACGGTTCACCCTCCTTTCAACTCTCTTTGCGACTTTACTCAGAGTCACAATGACAATCATATACATAATACCTACGATTGCCCATGTTTCAAGGCTCTTAAACGTATTTCCGCTGATGGTCTTTCCCATATTGGTAAGTTCTGGGAATCCAATAACAGAAAGAATCGAAGTATCTTTTAAGGTGATGATGAACTGATTGATAATAGAAGGAATCATTGTTCTGATGGCCTGTGGCAGTACAACGAGACGCATGCTTTTTCCATAGGTCAGACCTAGACTTCTGCTTGCTTCCATCTGTCCCCTGTCAACACTTTCTATTCCGGCACGGATAATTTCCGCCATATAAGCTCCACAGTTCATCGCAAGCGCTATGGTACCTGCCTGTAATGCTGTAAGTCTGAAGTCCTGAATTCCGATCATTTTGATTCCTGCAGGAACACCAAAATAAATAAAATATGCAAGTACTATCAGAGGTACTCCTCTGACCGCATCTACATAAACAGTTCCGGCTAAATTAAATGCCCGGTTTTTGCCAACATTCATCAAGGCAAAAATCATTCCGATGATCATGGCAAACACAAGTGACAGCAATGTCAGTAACAGTGTTTTTCCTAAAGCACTTAACAACATGGAGCCATAGGTTTGAACAATTGAAATCATGTTTTCTCTCCTTATCCGTGATTTTATTTCTTTCATGAGGATTATAAAACAAAAGCGTGGGAACCCTGCAACAGGTCTCCCACGCCAGCATTAACAATAATATAATATTATTTCAGATATTTATCAAGGATTTCATCATAAGTTCCGTTTGCCTTGATATTTGCAAGACCTGCATTGAACATGTCAAGTAATTCCTGGTCTGCCTCATCCATAATAGCGAATCCATAAGGAGCTCCTTCACTTTCCATTCCTTCTGGGATTGCAAGTGCAAGTCCGCCTTCTTTAATGGAAGCTGCCATAATTGGTGTATCTTCAACGCATGCTACACTGTTTCCAAGGATTACATCCTGATACATTGTAGGTGAATCTTCAAATACAGTCACTGTAAATCCATACTGATCTTTTAAGCTGTTTGCAAAATCTGCTCCGGCTGTACCATTTTTAACTGCAACGTTTTTTCCGTTTAAATCTTCAAAAGATTTAATATCGCTTCCTTCTGATACAACAAATGTCTGAGTCGCATCATAATATCCTTCTGAGAAAATCCAGCCAGAATCAATTCTTTCCTGTTTAATTGTTGCTCCTGCAATCAGACCATCTGCCTGTCCTGCCTGAACTGCTGCTACTGCTGCATCCCATCCAAGACTCTGTAATTCATATTTGAAGCCCTGATCTGCTGCTACTGCTGCAAGAATATCAACGTCAATACCAACAAATTCATTGTTTTCATTTGTATATTCAAAAGGTTTGAATACTGTGTCAGTTGCAATGATCCATGTTGTGTCAGAAGATTCTGCCGGTGCTGCTTCTGCTGCTTCCTCTGTTGCTTCTTCTGCTGGTGCTGCTTCTTCTGTTGCTGCTTCTGCCGGTGCTGCCTCTTCTGTTGCAGTAGATCCGCAACCTGCAAGCATTCCCGTTGCTAAAACTGTACATACTAATAATGCTAATACTTTTTTCATTTCATTCTCCTCCATTTATTCTAAGATGCAAAAAGAGCACAAGGCATGATTGATTGTATAAATACTTTCGACACCATTGTCTTCTGCTCAGATCTATGGGTAATATTATATGCCACCTGACATTTTTTTGTCAAGTAACGTAAGATTTTTATCCTCTTGTTATTTTCTGAGACTGCAATAATTTGAAAATTTTTTCTGGTCCTGATGGTCTTCCGTAAAGATATCCCTGTCCAAAGTCACATCCTTCCTGTCTGATCAGAATGTTTTCATCTTCTGTCTCAATTCCTTCAGCAATCAGTAGCATGCCAAGATTATGAGTCAGCTGATTCATTGCATCAAAAATGATTCTATCCTGTGTTCCATTTAATATCCCGCTGACGAATGTGGCATCAAGCTTGATCACATCGATTGGCATAGTTTTTAAGTAATTAAATGAAGAGTAACCTGTTCCAAAGTCATCAAGTGCGATGAAGATACCAAGATCCCTTATATTTTGCAGTACTCTTGAAATCCTAGAACTGTTCTGTATATAAGTGCTTTCAGTAATTTCGAACTGTAACCCTTTTGTATCTACCGGATATCTTTCCAGCGTCTGTACTACTTCATCCAGAAAAGAATTCTGCATCAGACTTGATCCTGAAATATTGATCGAAACTTTTAAATCATAAATCCCTGACTTTTCCCATTCCCTCTTTTGTTGAAGTGCTGTTTTCAT
>JAQVCQ010000161.1 GCA_028689715.1 Lachnospiraceae bacterium | reverse complement strand
TCTGTATCTGTGGAAATGAGACACTCACAAACAAAAATCGCTCATGAAGGGCTTAGAAAGGAGTACACATTATGTACTCGGTAGGACAGATCATTTCTAAAAATCGAAAAAAGAAAGGCTATTCACAGCCAGAATTAGCAACTGCACTTAAAAAAGAAGGAATCAACATCAGCTATAAAACCATATCAAGCTGGGAAAAAAATGGAAGTGATCCAAGTGTCACTACTTTTCTTACCCTGTGCAAGATATTAGAAATTACTGATGTATATGAAGATTATTTTGGAGTAAATCCAGGTAATCCTCTCTCTACACTAAATGATGCAGGAAAAGAAAAGGTCCTGGAATATGCTGCACTTTTAAAGGAATCAGGAAAATATGAGAAGGATACTGCAGAGATTCTTCCATTTCCTACAAGACCAATTCGTCTTTATTCGACAATGGTTTCTGCAGGTGCCGGTAATTTCTTAGAAGGCGAAGAATATGAAATGGTTGAAGTCGGTGACGAAGTTCCAGCAGATGCTGACTTCGGTGTTAAAATCACAGGTGATAGTATGGAGCCCAGATTTATTGATCATCAGACCGTATGGGTTCATCAACAGGATTCCATTTCAAATGGTGAAATCGGTATTTTCTGTTTGAATGATATGAGTTACTGCAAGAAGCTGCAAGATGATAAAGATGGATTATTCTTAATCTCTTTGAACAAAAAATACGAACCAAAACCTGTAACCAAGCATGACAGTTTCAAAGTCTTCGGCAAGGTCCTGGTGTAAGTCCGTATTACTGGACACCATCTTTAGTAGAATTTGTAGTACAAGCTGGCTGACTTGACCTACCAGACAACACATTTTATGAAAGAAGGAATATCCTATGGCAGTCAAAAGCAATTTGAAGCAAATCCGCACAGACCGTAATATTCAGCAGCATGAACTCGCTACAGCATTACAAACTGATGTGAGAACCATCAGCAGATATGAAACCGGTGCACGTTGTCCCAATATTGAAATGGCACTTCGACTCTCTGCCTATTTCAAACTTGCTGTGAACCAGCTCTTTGAACTGGAAGACATCAGACACAATCCTAAGTAATATTGGAGGTATCACTATGGAAAAAGATTATGAAATCATTGCTGTCGATTTTGATGGAACTTTATGTTACAGCAACTGGCCTGAGCTTGGTGAACCGAACCAGGCTCTTATTGCCTATCTAAAAAATTGGAAAAACAACGGCAACAAACTCATCCTCTGGACCTGCCGTATCGGCGATGCTTTGTCAAAAGCTGTCGAATGGTGTCAGAACCAGGGACTTGAATTTGATGCCGTGAATGATAATCTCCCGGAGATTGTTGAATACTATGGTAGCAATAGCCGAAAGATTACTTGTGATTATTATATTGATGATCGGATGATGGAGGTTCTTAAGTGAGCCTCCATTTTTATGCTTTTTTCTACTTTACTATCATTCTTAAAAACGGCCTTTAGTAAATCTGAAACATTTATTTTTCCAGATTGAGCTGCTATCGCATTTGTGATCTTTAAAACAGTTTTTCCCATACTACCTTCAACTATTTTATCAATCCAATCAAGATTTTCTGCATCTATCTCTCCTAAATATGCTTTTTCCATAATTACTGTCGATGCTTCTCCAATACCCAATACAATAGCACCAGCTACAATTGCATTAAGTACGTCCGCAGCTATATTTTTTCAATACCTGGAATCAGTTTTAATTGATTAATCACTGTTTTAGCAACAATACTCACTGTTCCCGCTTCAACAATATGTGAAATGATTTGCTTCTATTATCATCATTCTGATCTAGCTCATATATCTTAGAAATTCCTGTAATGAGAGTTGGTTCATGTAGTGTCAAGATTATTGCATCAGGAAAGTCTATTGGAATAGCCCTACAACTGAAGTTGTGGTTGTAGCTCTAATTGTCAATGCCTGTGCCTTCATTCCTTTACACTTTAACTCATATTTTTTTACTGCTTCTTCAGATATTTTAACCGCATTATCCAAATTTGCAACTGTTACCTCGACTAGTTCTTCGATACCCCTAATATCCAAAAAATTATTTAGAAAAATTCTTCTTGTAACAAATCATCCACATCCATATCAGCATCGGTTGTAACTACAAGGTTATCAATAAAATCATCAAATGAGTCCGTTACTAAAATATCCCACAGTCCATTTGATTTTAACTTTTCTGCAATTTTACATACTGGAATTCTCGTTGCAAAAGTTTCATTAAACACAGTTGTTAAATTTTGAACAGACATTTTTCCATTCGTTTCGACAAGCCACTGACACACTGCTCCCAAATTCAAATCACTACTAGATTTACACAAAATGATTCCACCTGCTACCTGCTGAGAAAACACTGTCTGTTGTTGTCTAAATATGCATGTACAAAGCCATTCGTTTTCTTGAAGTTTCTTTTCAATCCCCACAACTCGCAGTTCATTCCAAACGCTGTGTGCATTAAAATATTTTTTATCATACTTATTGATCCATTCTTGAAGGTCACGAATGTCTTCAATCGATAATCCATATCTTCTCTCAAGTTCAGACACTGTCATATACACTCTTGGTGCTACTTCTATGTATTCTAGATCCATTCTCTTTTTATAAAGTGCTGCTTCGAATGCAGATAATACTAGAAGTCTACGATCATATTCATTCAAATCTAAGATTTCATTGGAAAAAATCTCTTGATCAAAATAATTTACAACTGTACCGTAATCATCATTATATACATATCCAATATTCAAAGAATAGCCAATTCTCTTGAATGCCGCCTTGTTAAATGCATCTTCTGATGAATGAGTACAAATTTCTCGAAATAATTTTTCTACTTCATCATTAAACCAAAAATTCTTTCTTGACAGTTCTTTACATAATTGCTCAGCATCGTCACTCTCAATAGCTGTAACATCCACAGAATACTCACCGTCTAAATAATAATGGACAAGTGCACCTGTAATAACTGGATTTCCATTTGCACTTCTAACTCCGAATCGTTCTTCATACGCTTCATAGTATCCATTAAAATCAATTGGTGAAATCTCTTTAAGTAATTGCAATGCTTGCTTCGCCTCATCACCTTGTCCTAAAACCATAACAGGTACTCTTCTACAGCTTATTTCAAATTCTGTACAATCCCAATAATCAAGCGATGATTTTATTACATAAAATAGTTCGTATCCATCCCGAATATCCTGATCATCCATCAAGTCTGCATAATCTTTATAAATTAGCTCTGCTGATATAATCAAGTCTTTGTATTGATTAAAATCTATACTATCCCATATTACTTTTGGATCAGCTTCACAATACCTGACACGATTTTCTTTATCGAAAACGATATGATGTGCACATCTAAAATGATTTGAAACCGTTCGGATATTAATAGCTAATCGCTCCTTCGGATAATTTCTGCGTTCCAAATAATTATTATACTCTATTTCGAACTCTTCCAAGGACATTGCACAATCACTATTGCTCAGTAATACTCGATAAACCATTTCTGTTCTTGTAACGTGTATCTTATCTCTTCGTAAAGCTTCTTCTCTCCAATAATGATTAACTCAAACTTCGCACATAGATTTTGACTATGCACCGTGAAAATTCAATACCTGGCAGTTATTCAGTTATCAAAGCTCAGAGTTTATGCTGCTAGAAGTTTCGATTTCAGCAATGTTGGTATTGCA
>JAQVCQ010000160.1 GCA_028689715.1 Lachnospiraceae bacterium | reverse complement strand
TTACTCTGCTCAGGATGATAGGTTGGTACGATCTCCTGAATCAGCTCTTTTATTTTAGGGCTTTCCTGCTCTGTCGCTTCTTTCAGGTTCTTGAGTCTGCAAAAGAATGTATCTTCATCGATTTCAATCGGTTTTCCGATATGAATTAATTTATTATCCGTATCCTGAAGCCCTTCTTCATCCATCAGAAGTTCTTCAAATAACTTTTCACCCGGTCTGAGTCCAGTGAATTTTATCTCAATGTCTTCTCCCAGTTTATAACCTGAAAGTCTGATCAGATTCTTGGCCAGGTCGAGAATTCTGACAGGTTCCCCCATATCAAGTACAAAGATCTCGCCACCTTTTGCATAGGCACCTGCCTGAAGTACAAGGGATACCGCTTCCGGAATCGTCATAAAGTAGCGGATAATGTCTGGGTGGGTCACTGTGACCGGACCGCCGGCTTCGATCTGCTTTCTGAACAGCGGAATTACACTTCCATTGCTTCCAAGCACATTACCAAAACGAACTGCTACAAATTCAGTATCATAGTGTCTGTTAAACGTTTGGATGATCATTTCACAGATTCGTTTAGATGCGCCCATGATATTCGTCGGATTCACTGCCTTATCTGTTGAGATCATGACAAATTTTTTCACACCGTAGAATGCTGCTGCCTGAGCAGTTTTCCATGTTCCAAATACATTATTCTTAATTGCTTCATTAGGACTGTCCTCCATAAGAGGAACATGCTTATGCGCAGCTGCATGATAAACGATATCCGGTTTATATGTCTCAAAAATACAATTAACTCTGTTTGTATTCCTTACAGATGCAATCAATACCACCAGATTCAGCTCTGGATATTTGGTCTTTAACTCCTGTTGAATCTCGTAAGCATTATTTTCATAAATATCAACAATGATTAACTGTTTTGGCTTATGAGATGCGATCTGTCTGCATAACTCACTACCGATCGAACCGCCTCCGCCTGTAACAAGAACTTTTTTACCACTGACATAATCCATAATTGCCTGAAGATCAACCGCAATTGGGTCTCTGCCAAGCAAATCTTCCACTTCTACATCACGAAGTTTGCTGACATCCACCTCGCCATTTACCAGCTGATACATCCCTGGTAACGTTCTGAGTTTGGCATTGGTCTCCTGACAGATCTGAAGGATTTCTTTTATGACTTTATTAGATGCCGAAGGCATGGCAATGAAGATCTCATCAACAGCATAAAAATTAGCCAGTTCAACTATTTTATCTCTTCCACCAGCTACCTTGATTCCCTGAATATACTTGCCCCATTTTGATCTGTCATCATCAATGATACATTTGATGACCATACGACTGAAAGAACTGGATACGATTTCCTTGATGATCGCATTCCCTGCATCCCCTGCGCCAATGATCATGACGCGTATTCCGTTCTTCTGATTCTGCTTTTTATGTCTGATGCCTCTGAAAAATCTGTAAGAAAACCGATTCGCAAAGATAAAAATAAATAGAAAACCTGCATTTCCAAAGTAATAACTTCTTGGAACCGGAAGATGAAGCAGATAAAGTGCAATCCCTTCAAGTACGGATGCAACAACAGAAGCAGCCACGATATTCTGCATCTCTGTTACGCCTGCAAACAGCCATAATCCATGATACAGTCTGAATATATAAAAAATAATGACAGTGATCAGTATTGTTGCCGGCATAAATGTTTTTGCTGACTCCAGAAAATGTGGTGCAATGGTGTCATATTTGAAATCATAGCGAAACATCAGTGCCAGTACAGAGGCAAGACAAGCAGCCACAATATCATATGTAATCAGAAACAATCTTCTGGATATTAACTTGTAGTTTAATAAGCGAAACTTTTTTTCCATTCCGTATTCCTATTCTAAAACTTTTCTTTTTATGGGTTTATCCTGATTTTCAAACTGTGTAAGAAGTGGTGCGAACATGGCCAGAAAGACAAATCCCAATGGAATTGTTGGTCTGAATACATACTCCACCATACTTGCTATTCCAAATGCTGCAAAAATAAGCATTGGCATCATTGCATTCTGATCTGTTCTAAAACGCATCAGGTAATATTTTAAAGATCTGAATCCAAGCATAATATAGAGAACAATAAAGATAAAACCTGTTAAGATACCACAATCATATGCCATTTGAATAAACGAATTATGTGCATGAATGATCGTACTTCCATCCTCTAATGTTAGTCCAACCGCATCATGCCCTTCCAGATTCAGGTTGTTCAGATAATTCTTAAAGATATCAAATCTTCCATTAGAATACTCTGATGATACTGTTGACAAATCCGTGCTGGTCCCTGAATCTTCAAAGATCTGTTCTGTCTCATTCACCTGTTCTGTCGCATTTACCTGGTCTGTGGATCCTTCTGCTACAACATTTTCTGATTGTGTTGTATCTGTCATTTCAGGATGAGATTCTTCTTTTTCTTCATCCACCTGTGCAGTTATTTTTCCGAGAATTCTTTCTGAGGACAGTCCGAAAAATCTGTTAATGGTGATATATCTTGCCGAGTTGACAGGCTCTCCTTCGCGGATTGAATCCTGAAATTCTTCAATCTCGTAAATAAAAGGATCATTTACTAACGCCGGAACCATACGAGTCAATGAGAAACTACAAAGGAATCCTAGAAAGACGCTGATTGCGGAAAAACAACAGACCTTTAATATATTTTTCCACGAATCTTTTCTGTTTGCAACATAGTAAAACATCATGGCAATCAAAAACACACCCAGACAGGTCATCATCCCTGTCCTTGAAAGCGTCAGGAACTCATAACCGCTGACGATACCCAACAGGATCAATTGCGGCCAAAGATTCATGAGTCGACAGGCCTTCTGCATGTTACCTAATAGACTTACAACTACAACTGCAAACACTAATCCTAAATACACCGAAGTAACCGTCACTGTCGTAAACATGCCCGAGTAACGCAGATATAGATAATAATGAAATGGACGATGCATCAGGGACTGATATGTTGTTACAAAAAATGAAATCAGAACTCCATATTTTAAATTATTCAATACTCTTTCATTGTTCTGAAGTAACGATGTTCTTATCATAAAAACAGAAAAGGGAATCACCACTACAAGTTCCCACCAGTTCGAACGTCGAAACAGGATCAGGCAAGCAAAGAACAACACGGTTAATGCCAGATTCCTCCATGAAAATCGAGGTCGATCCAGAATGCTGTCAACGAAAGTCCGGACCACCAAAAATAACCAGATTCCAATCATGTATGCCGTACGCACAGCTGTTTCATAGCTTTCTGTTCCCAGGCTATAATTTTGCAGGTATTGGTAGCCCAGAATGATTGCGACTATCGTATATCCTATTAGTATCACCAGCCAGATTCTATTCCTGATCATTTCAGGTAATAGGATCATCAGCATTGCTGCCGCAAACCAGAAGCACATTTCCATCATGGCAAGACCCTGTGCATAATTCGAACCCGCATTCACAAAGTCAATGCAGGAAAGGATTGCTTTCGCCCAAAACACGCTCTGCATCAAATTGACCAGCCAAACCACGATCTGATCCCTGTTAAATAAGATACGAGGAAGCTTATAGTTCCAAATTGTGACAAGTAATACCGTAGCCAGAATCAGCACCCCTGAAGAAAGTACCATTTTATCTGCCTGTTCATAAGTAAACACACTATAGAATATGATCTGTATCATGCAATAGGCAGAAACTGCCACAATCAC
>JAQVCQ010000052.1:3372-17623 GCA_028689715.1 Lachnospiraceae bacterium | reverse complement strand
AACCCATTTGGGTTGTTTTTTTATACTTTAAAGTATAAAATTAATTGTTGAAAGTTCGTACCAGCTAAGACCAGGGAGACAAGATCATGATATTAGGATTATTGCAGAACGCATGTATACTCATTGCTTTTATAAGTATTTTTAACCAGATTATGAAAGATAAAAATATTTTCGAAGAGATGTCAATTGTATATAAAATTCTTTTTGGTGTATGCGCTGGATTTTTGGGAATGATACTTATGCTGAATAGTGTTCATATTACAGCGGATACGATTATTGATTTCAGATATGTTTCTGTACTGATTGCTGCTATTTATGGCGGACCGATTCCTTCGCTGATTGCAGCTATTATAATTGGGATCTTTCGTTTGCTTTTTTTGGGGATTTCAAAGACATCTGTTACAGCATTAATAGTAGCAATCGTTATAGGCTCTGGAATTGGAGTCATTGCAAAACAAAAACTTGAAAAAAATAAAAAAATTATTTTTTCCATGATTTTTATTTTTACTGTTGTTTCAATTTCTTCATTTGTCACCTACGATGATATGAAGATCATTGTTAAAACGCTGGTAGTGTTTTTTAGCAGTTATATGATTGTATCTTTTTTCAGTCTGAAATATGCGGACTATGTGATAGAAACGATCAGGATTTATCAAAAACTGAAAAAAGAGGCTACAAAAGATTACCTGACAGGGCTGAATAATGTGAGGGAATTTGATATCAATTTCAATAGTGTTTCACAGATGACAATGAGAAAAGAAGAAGAATTGTCTCTTCTATTTATTGACATTGATTTTTTTAAAAAGGTAAATGATACTTATGGACATAATGCCGGAGATCATGTATTAAGGCAACTGGCACAAATATTAGTTGATACCTGCAGGGTGTATGACATTGTTTCAAGAAATGGTGGTGAAGAATTTTCAATTATTCTTCTGGATTGTTCGGCAGTCAAAGCAACTCATATTGCTGAAAGAATCAGAAAAATCGTTGAAAATTATAAGTTTAAAATTTCGGAAAAGGAAAGCATAAATATCACAGTTTCAATTGGGATCGCATCCTATCCTGAGGTTACGAGTGATATGAATAAGCTAACAGAAGATGCTGATTCGGCATTATATAAGGCAAAAAGGAATGGAAGAAATATGGTCGTCCTGTTTGATGGAGTGAAATTCAAACAGTAAAAATACAGGCATACAATGTCTGAATAAAAAAGATAAAGAGGTAACCTTTGATAGAAAAACTGTATGAAGAGATCTTAAATAAAAAAGATGTAAGACAGGCGCTAAGTAATCTTAGAAAAGAAATTAAGAACGAACGGGAAAAAGAAAAATTGATCAAACTGTGCAAGGGAGATTATAAGGAATTCTTAGCATTGCTTAACCATGAAGATGCCAAGACCAGAAAGAATGCAGCACTGTTATTAGGAGAGCTGTCTTATCAGGACTTTCTTGAACCGTTATTTCAGGCATATTGCGCAGAAGAGCAATTATTCATCAAAAGTTCTTATCTTCAGGCTATGAAAAGTCTTGATTATAGGAAACATATGGACTTTTTTAAAAATAAAATGACAGAATTGTCACAAATGCAGCTGGATGATGGAAACAGAAAACATATCACAGAAGAGATGAGAGCTTTATCAGATCTTATCGTCGAAATGGATGGAGTAAAGATGCATCCGTTTATTGGGTTTTGTGAAGCTTCAGATGTAATCCTTCTGACGAACAGGCGGCATATAGAAGCGGCAATGGAGAGCCTGAAGGAAATAGAAGAATTGGATACTGGCAGAGCAAAAATGATGAATGCAGGGATTCGCCTGAACACTAATCGTCTGGATCTGATTTTACCGGTTCGGACTTATCAGGAATTATTATTTTTAGTACCGGGCATGAAGACCTGCGATCTAGATCCGGAATCAGCAGCAAAGACAGTCGTGAGTTCGGCATTGTTGAAATTCCTGGAGACACGACATGAAGGAACTCCTCCTTTTTATTTCCGGGTAGAATTAAAGAGTAAAATGCCTTTGGATAAAAAAAGTGCTTTCGTAAAAAAAATGTCAGCACAAATCGAACAATTATCAGAACGAATGCTGATCAACACCACTTCACAATATGAAATTGAAATTCGACTGATAGAAAACAAAGAAGGTAATTGTAATGTCATGGTCAAGCTCTATACGATTCCAGATGATCGCTTTGCCTACCGGAAAGAAGTGATACCGACCAGCATCAAACCTTCCAATGCTGCGTTACTTGTAGCGCTTGCCAAAGAACACATGGTAGCGGATGCCTGTGTACTTGATCCTTTCTGCGGTGTTGGAACAATGCTGATTGAACGTCAGAAGCAGATTCCGGCGAACACTTCCTATGGAATTGATAACAATCCGGCAGCAATTGTCGGTGCAAGATCTAATATGGAGGCTGCAGGGCAGATCATTCATTTTATTAACAGAGATTATTTTGATTTTAAGCATGAATATTTGTTTGATGAGATATTTACAAATATGCCATTTGCAATTGGACATAAAACTGAAGATGAGATCTATGATATTTATGTCAGATTTTTTAAAAAGTCAGGAGAACATTTAAAAAAAGAAGGAGTGATAATTTTATACTCACACAATAAAGAATTTGTGAGAAGAATGGCACCAGCAAATCACTACAAAATACTGGAAGAAATAGAAATCAATGTACGGGAAGGAACTTATTTATATGTATTGAGATACATGAAATAGGTTTACGTCGTATTTTAATGTATGGTAAAATAGTACTATATTATTGATTTAAGACTGAAAGGAATCTCCCAATGTACAAAATCAGGGTCGTCATGATCGTTATCTTCATGACTTTGTTCGTTAGCGGATGTACAACTCAATATTCACAATCCATGACCCGGGCGCAGTCCGGTCTGATTGACCTGGAACAATATCAGCTTACAGATATGATTGTACCATTAGATGGAGAGTGGGAATTTTACTGGAATCAGTTGCTTGAGCCAGGGCAGATCAGTCAGGGAGAGCTTAGTTCCATGGTGGTATTTCCATCTTCCTGGAATAAATATAAGCTTGATGGAGAGAAAGTTCCGGGCTTTGGTTATGCGACCTATCGATTAAGGTTTCGAACTGCTGAGTCACGTATACTGTCTCTGAAAATCCCCAAAGTAAGAACTGCGTATATACTTTGGATCAACGGTTATAAAATAGCAGGTGCAGGTCTGGTCGGCACCAGTATAGATACCATGACACCACAATATAAACCGGAGATCGTTTCGTTTCAAAGTCAGACTGGTGAAAATGAAATTGTGATTCAAATGTCAAATTATCACATGCAGAGCGGAGGCTTGCTTAACAGTATATTGCTGGGGAGTGAAGAAGCTTTGCTCTCTTCACGCTATAAAGGCTTAGCATATGAGCTCTTTATATTTGGAGCTTTAAGCATGATGGGTATTTATCACCTCGCACTTTTTTTCTTTCACAGAGAAGATAAATCAGCACTTTATTTTGGCGTTTTTGGAGTTCTGATTGCAATCAGGACGCTGTTTATTGGAGAATCGTTCGCATTTTTTGCTTTTCCGGATTTAAGCTTTTCCATTACCAGAAAAATTCAGACTCTGACATTTTATCTAGGGATTCCTATTTCATTTTTATTCTTCAAAGAAATGCTGCCAGCCTATTTTCATAAAAATGTAGCAAAAATCACTTTGATTGTAGGGAGCATTTATATATTTGCTGTGATTGCGACACCTATCAGAATTTATACAGCATTTAATTCGATTTTCCAGATCGCAAGTCTTCTTCTGATGGGTTATATTTTCATAACACTGATTCGTGTTGCGGTAAATCGTGAAAAAAATAGTGGTCTCATTGTTTTTGGAGGACTAATACTAATTTTAACGGGATTAATGGATGTCATTACACTTAGCCCCTGGATTAGCAAGAGCTGGCCTATCATGCTCAAGCAAGTATTTACAGGAGAGGGGAACAGCTCATCAGGACTGCTGATCTTTACCATTCTGTACTCACTGCTGATAGCAAAAAAATTCACGGATTCGCTTAAATACCAGACGATCATGAGTAAAGAACTGACAGAAGTGAACAGCCGCTTGGATGAACTTGTCCTGCAACGAACAGAAGCGCTGACGGAAGCAAATAAACAAGTGGAATCTCAGAATCTGGAGCTTGCCCAGGTGAATGAAGAACTGCAAAGACTTTCTTTAAAGGATCCACTGACAGGTTTATGGAATCGTCGACAATATAATAAAAGCGTCAGCCTTGAATGGCAGCGTAGTATTGAATATCAAAAACCTATTTCACTTTTATTTATTGATGTTGACTTTTTTAAAAATTATAATGATTTTTATGGTCATGCTGCGGGAGATGAATGTCTGATAAAACTATCCAAAGCATTAAGGAATTCACTGGCACATCCTTCAAATATGGCAGTCCGGTATGGTGGTGAAGAATTTCTGATTCTGTTAAATGAAACAAACGAAGAAGAAGCATTGAAAACGGCTGTGAGGATTCTTGAAGAAGTTACATGCCTCAATATTCCACACGAGCGGTCATCAATCAGCGATAGAATTACCGTTAGCATTGGAGTCGCAACTGTTCTACCAGACCTCAGGTCTGATCCGGAACATCTCTTGAAAAGTGCTGATCAGGCACTTTATCAGGCAAAGAACTCAGGTCGAAATAAAATATGCTCTGCGTAAACAATGTTTGCGCGGAGTTTTTTGTATCCAAAATTCAAGTGTAATGCTCATCTTACGTGTACAAATAACAGCAGATATGACATTTGCAACATGACAGATGCAAGTTGTGGGAATGATTGTTGTCAGATATAATAGGATAGATTTGATGAAGAGTTAAGCGGAAACCAGAAAAAGGTCTGCTTTTATATTAGTGTTTGAGGTTGATATTATGGGAAGAACCAAATGGATCTATATTATAGTTGCGAACTTGCTGTTGATCTCCTTAGGCCTGGAATTTTTTTTCTCTACCAGAGATTTTTCGGCACTTCAAATGGAAAAAAGCAAAAAAATAGGAGCTTGTTATACTGATATGGACAATTCTTATTTTGATGTATTAAACAATGAAATCAGCTCAGTGATTGAAGAAAATGGAGACAGGCTGATTACAAGAGATTCTATGTTAAGTCAGGAAAAGCAGAATAATCAGATCCATGAATTGATCCAGGAAGGGATTGCAGCATTGATCATCGCACCGGTTGACTGGAAAAAAATAAAGCCTGCACTTGAAGAAGCAAAAGAATCGGGAGTACCGGTGCTCATAGTTGACTCACCGGTATATGACAAAGAACTGGTTGCATGTACTGTGACATCCGATAACTATAATGTTGGTATGCAAATTGCAAATTACTTTAAAAGCCAGAGAAGACAGGCAAAGATCATTCTGATCGAAAGTGAGAATTCAAAGGCAGGAATGGACAGAGTTCAAGGATTTAAGGATGGTCTTGCAGCAGATATGAATTATCATATTGTTGCAGAACAAAAATGTAATGGAACATTAGAGGATTCCATAAAAGTAATGAATAGCTTGATTGAAGAGAGAACCTATTTTGATTGTGTATTTGCAGTTAATGATCCATGTGCAAGTGGTGCAATTACATTATGTGAGATGTATGGAATGAACCAACAGGTAGATTTTCTTAGTACGGACGGAAGCCCTGAGGGGAAAAAACTAATACAGAACAACAGAATGATGGCAACAGCAGCACAATTTCCGACAGAGATGGGAAATCGAGCGGTAGAATCTTTATATAAAATATTAAATGGAGAAACCTGTGAAAAGAAGATACTTGTACCTGTTAAACTGATAACAAAGTATACGATTGACAGCTATGACTTGGAAAAATGGCAATAAATGTAAGGAATTCGCATGATGTGAAAGGTAAGAGGAGGCAAATGTCTGATACAGTAGCTCTTTCTTATATTCGAATGATAATGAAAAATCTGAATCTATTAATCATTTTATGGATATCAGGAATTATTTATTTTACTACCCATAAGATCGTAGAAGCTTCAGAAGCACATAATTTTATGGAGCAGATTACGATTATTCCGATGGAGCCCTTTAAAATCGTAGGGATATCTATTATAACATTTCTGATACTTCTTACTATAATGGGCATAAAAAGATGGGATCTCCAGCAGGAAATATATTTCGTTTATTATGCTATAGTTGAGATCATACTCTGTCTGATCATCATGTGGGCACTAGATTTTAATTATAACAGTATCATTCTTCTGGCAATTGCCGATCTGCTTACCTATTGGAAGAATACAAAATTGAGAATATCTGTTTTTGTGTTTATGTTTTTGTTGTACGTCATTACAGATATTGCAATTTATCAGAATATTGTACAAGTTATACCAATCAGTACGTATCTGACATATTATAATGCGGATGCAAAGATGATCATTACCAGTGTTAAGGGAGTTTTGAATTCTTGTAACACCCTTTTATTCATGTTTTATATGGTTCTTCTGATCAGAGTACAACGTATGGAAAACGAAAGGATTTTGGAACTCAATAAAAAGCTTGATGTTGCAAATGAGCAACTAAAACTATATGCATTAAAAACGGAAAAGATGACTGAAACAAGGGAAAGGAATCGACTGGCAAGGGAAATACATGATACGATAGGGCATGCGCTGACAGGAATTATTGCAGGAATTGATGCCTGTAGAAAATTGATTGATTTTTCACCGGAAGACACAAAGGAGCAGCTGGAGGCAGTTGCGGAAGTAGCCAGAAATGGTATGAAAGACATCAGGAGATCAGTAAAGGCATTGAGACCTGATGCATTGGAAACTTTGAAGCTAGAAGAAGCAATCAAGCAAGTCATTGGAGAAATGAAAAAGGTATCGCACGCTGAAATAACATTTTGTAATTTAGCAGGTGAACTTGTGTTTCAAGAGGATGAAGAGGAGGCTATTTACAGAATCATACAGGAAAGTCTGACTAACGCAATCAGGCATGGTAAAGCAGACAAAATTCATATTACGATTGAACGTGTATACAACACCATAATCATACATGTTAAAGATAACGGGACTGGATGCCAGAAGATCGAAGAAGGATTTGGATTGCAGCATATGGCAGAAAGATTAGAGTTGCTGAATGGAGAGCTGAGTTACGATGGTACAGATGGATTTGTCGTAACTGCAAAAATAGCACTACGATGGGGGACGCTTAGATGATAAAAGTGTTAATTGCTGATGACCAGAAACTTTTGAGACAAAGTCTTAAAATTATTCTCGGGACTGAAAAAAATATAGAAATTACTGATGCTGTTTCAAATGGAAGAGAAGTAATCCGATCGGTCAGAGATAATATGCCAGATGTAATTCTAATGGATATTAGAATGCCCGAAATGGATGGAGTACAGTGTACAAAAATAATTAAGGAAAATTATCCTGGAATCAGAATTATTATACTGACCACATTTGATGATGATGAATATGTATTGAGCGCATTACGTGACGGAGCGAGTGGATATCTGCTTAAGGGGATCTCCATGGAAGATTTAGTAGATGCAATTCATAAAGTTTATAATGGAAGTGCTATGATCAATGCAGATATCGCCTCAAAAGTAATTAATCTTTTTTCCCAAATGGCGAAATGCAATCTGACGATTCATGTAAAAGCACAGGGAATCAGTGAAATAGGAAATACAGAATGGAAAGTGATCAATCTGGTCGGAAATGGAATGTCAAATAAAGAGATTGCGGTAGAACTAGCATTATCAGAAGGAACAATCAGGAATTATCTTAGCACTATACTAAGCAAGCTTAATTTAAGGGACAGAACACAGCTTGCAATCTGGGCAGTACAAACAGGGAATTGTTCGGAGAGGATGGAATGAGTAAAAAGAAAATATGTTCAATCGTATTGATCGTGCTGCTACTTTTGTTTCCATCAGCTCATTTTTTGATTAAAGAGGAAAAACCAGTGATCTTAAGGTTTGGAATGTTTTCAGACAGTAACTGGAATGCTAAAAGTGATAATACCGCCAGAATATTGGAAGTAGCAATCCGAAAATTTGAAAAGATACATCCGGAAGTTAAAATTAGTGTTGAGACAGGAATCAGAAAAAAGGATTACACTGAATGGTTGGAAGGTGAATTTCTAACAGGAAAAGAACCTGACGTATTTATGGTTCCAACAGATACTTTTAATGTACTTGCATCAAAAGGTGCATTACTTGAACTTGAGAAGTTCATGAAAGAAGATGCAATTGATAAATCAGGGTTTTATCAGGCAGCAATTATTTCTGGACAGTATGAGAGAAAACAGTATGCGCTGCCATATGAGGCAGTACCATTACTGATGCGTGTGAATACATCATTGTTGTATAAAAATGATATAGAAGTGCCTGAGAATAACTGGACATGGGGGGACTTTCATGCAATATGCAGAAAGGTCACAAAGGATAATAATGGAGATGGAAGACTGGATCAGTTTGGTGTCTATAATTATACCTGGAAGGATGCGTCTTACTCAAATGGTGCAGCGTTATTTAGTGAGAATGGATTGGAAAATCATGTAAGCAATCAGGATGTCATCAATGCAGTGAAATTTTTTTATAAGATCAATGCATTATCTGATGGATATGAAGTATCAAAGAGAGATTTTGAAATGGGAAATGTAGTTTTTTCTCCTATGTTGTTGACGGATTATCGCACTTATAATAGTTACCCATATAAAATCAGTGAATACAGTGATTTTTCATGGACATGCATTACAATGCCGGCAGGACCACAGGGAGACAATAGCTCAGAGGTAGACACACTTCTGGCAGCAATCGCAAAACGAAGTCATAATAAGCAACTTGCCTGGGAATTTTTGAAACTTCTGACCTATGATGAAGAAATACAAAGGATGGTCGCTTGTGAGTCAAAAGGAGTTTCAGTATTAAAAAAAGTCACAGAAGATTCTGGCGTATACAAAAATGTAGAAATTGATACAGATTTGTTTATGCTTGCGATGGAAAAAGGAGTTACGGTCCCTAAGTTCTCGAAGTACAAAGACGCTGTCAGCATGATGAATGAGGGAGTTGAAGAAGCAATGAATAGTGACATGGATATCAAAGCATCTTTGATGACACTTCAGAAAAAGATTGATAGTTTTCTTAAAAATGATTGATCATAATGATGGCATAGTAATCACAGCCAACTGGAATGACTTTGAATAGTTATAACAGTTGGCTTTTTTGTGAAAAAAAGAGAAAGATTTATATGATAAATGTCATGAAAGCTCCGTTGTTTCTGACGAATGCACAATAAAAGTCGTGACACATTGCAGATGTTTTTCTTTGCAGAATTCGATACTATGAATGCACAGCGAAAGGAAAGAATTGAGGTGAGGTTATGAAACAAGAAGAACAGAATATTTTAGAAATGAAAGATATAGATAAGACATTTCCAGGCGTTCATGCGCTAGACCATTGTAGTTTTTCTCTGCGAAAAGGTGAAATACATGCATTGATTGGAGAAAATGGTGCTGGAAAATCTACTTTGGTAAAAATTATGACAGGAATTTACAGCGAATATGAAGGGAGTTATCAGTTCAATTATGAACAAGTTCATTTTCGCAGTGTCAAGGAAGCACAGCATGCAGGAATATCGATTGTTCACCAGGAACTGAACATGATGAACGACCTTACTGTGGCGCAGAATATTTTTATTGGGCGTGAGTCAAAAGGTTTTTTCTGCTCTGATAAAAAGATAAATGAAGAAACAGAAAAGCTGATACGGGAGTTCGATATTAATGTCAGTCCAACTGAGTTGCTGAAGAATCTATCAGTCGGAAAAGCGCAGATGGTGGAAATTGCAAGAGCAATGTCATTTGACGCAACAAGAGTCTTAATACTGGATGAACCGACAGCGGCTTTGTCGGAAACAGAGTCAGAAGATCTATTTCGTAAAATGCAGGATTTGAAAAAGCGAGGAGTCTCCATTATTTTTATATCGCACAGACTTGGAGAAATTATGAGAGTTGCAGATCGAGTGACGGTCATGAGAGATGGTGCCTATATTGATACGCTCAATATTAATGAATGTAAAGTCGATGATATTATTTGTCTGATGGTCGGCAGGGAAATTATTGAGGAACCTAAACAGATCAGTCATGTACCACAAAATGCAGAGGTGGTATTAGATGTTAGAAATCTGTGTTCTTCAAAAGTCAGAGATGTATCTTTTCAGTTAAGAAGGGGAGAAATACTTGGATTTGCAGGACTTGTTGGAGCTGGGAGAACGGAGACGATGCGTCTGATTTATGGTGCAGATCCTGTGAGAAGTGGAGAGGTTTTTGTAAATGGAAAATCATGCACCATCAGACATTCCAAAGATGCGATTGAAAACGGTATCTGCTATCTTTCCGAAGACAGAAAAAGATATGGGTTGGTACTCGGACTATCTGTCACCGACAACACAGTAATGGCCTCTTATAAAAAACTTTCGAAGACAGGTTTTGTGGATCGAAGGGGATGTGACGAAAAAACAAATTTTTTTATCAAGCGCCTCGGAATTAAAACACCTTCAGGCAAGCAGATCGTTAAAAATCTGTCCGGTGGTAATCAACAAAAAGTCGTAATAGCAAAATGGTTATTAAAAGATATGGACATCCTTATTTTTGATGAACCGACCAGAGGGATCGATGTTGGTGCAAGAGCAGAAATCTATCATTTGATGGACGAACTTGTTGCGCAGGGAAAATCCATCATCATGATATCATCTGATCTGACGGAAGTATTAAGGATGAGTGATCGAATTGTAGTAATGTGCGAGGGTAGAAAAACAGGAGAGCTGTCTATTGAAGAGGCAAGCCAGGGAAGCATCATGAGACTGGCAACAAAACATGAAACAAGAGGTGCATTGAAATGAATCGTAAAAGTTTAAAAATAAATTCAATTATGACTGGGACCGGATTACAAAAACTGATTGCAATCGGTGCGTTGGTAGTTCTTTACATTTTCTTTAGTATATTTGGAAATCATTTTTTAACGCAGGATACTTTTGTGAGTATTTTGGATTCCTCATATTATATAGGTTTCCTGGCAATCGGAACGACCTTTGTTATCATAACAGGAGGAATTGATCTGTCTTCTGGAACGGTTATGGTAGGTTCAGCATTAATTGGTGGTGTTGCTTATAATGTATGGGGATGTTCAATCGTTGTATCATTATTGATTGTTCTGTTATCTGCAATTCTTTTTGGATTATTTAATGGGATTCTTGTTGGTAAGCTGGGGCTTCCGCCGTTTATTGCAACCTTAGGAACACAATTTATTTCACTTGGATACTGTTCCGTTATTGCAAAAGTACAGACACAGACATATCCAAGATTAACATCAGAAGATGGCTGGTTCAAGCAGATCGTATATAAAAACAATGGATTTCCAATGGGAATGATCTGGTTGATTTTGTTCTTCCTTGTGGCATGGATATTATTAAATAAAACCGTTCTGGGTCGTTATACCTATGCAATTGGAAGTAATGAAGAAGCAGTAGAATTATCAGGTATCAAATCAAATCACTGGAAAATACTGGTATATGTAGTAAATGGATTTTTTTGTGGACTTGCGGGAATCATTTATGCAGCAACGTTCAGCAGTATTACTCCGCAGACTGGAAATGGTCAGGAAATGTATTCTATAGCAGCGTGTGTGATTGGGGGAACTTCACTTTCGGGCGGAGTAGGATCTTTATCGGGTACAATTCTTGGAGTATTTGTAATCAGTGTTTTAAAAACGGGTCTATTATCAATGGGATTACCGGTACAGTGGCAGCAAGTACTGATAGGGGTAGTAGTATTACTGGCAGTTCTGGTGGATGTCATACGTATGAAGAAAACAAGAGCAGCATAACTAAGAAATTAGTTCCCAGATGTCAAAATAATAAAAATTGACATCAGTATGGAAAAGACACTTTTCTAATAATGGGAATTAGTATAAATTATCATAGGAGGGTTTCAAATGAGAAAGAAGATGTTAGGATCGATTTTGTGTGCAGCCATGGTCATGGCTATGCTGAGTGGGTGCGGGAATAATGCGGCACAGGCAGAAGGTAATGCAGAAGCAGCGGGAACAGAAACAGCTGAAGTAACCGAGGAAACAACAGAAGCTACAGCAGAAACAGAAGAAGTGACTGAAACAGTAACAGAGAACAAGAACATTATTGTAATTTCAAAAAGTTATCAAAATCAGTTTTATCAGGCAGCTTTTCAAGGTGCTGATGATGCGGCAGTAGATCTTGGTGTAACAGTCACTACAAATGGTCCGGATGCAGAAAGTAACGTTTCACAGCAGGTAGAGCAGGTAGCAGCGGCAATTAACCAAAAACCGGATGCGATCGTACTTGCTGCTTGTGATCCAAGTGCACTGGAAGAAGTGTTGACCAAAGCAAAAGAAGATGGCATTCCAGTCATTGGATTCGATTCCGGAGTACCTGGAGATGTGACAGGTGCAGTTCTTGCAACTGCAGCAACTGATAATGAAAAAGCGGGAGCGAATGTTGCTGATAATATGGTAGCTGATACAGAATTTCAAAAAGCAATTCTTGCCGGTACGGAAGATGCACCTACAGTGATTGGCGTTCTTGCACAAGATGCGACTAGCGGATCAATCACACAGCGCGTTGATGGTTTTGTGAATGAAATGGTGACAAAACTAGAAGAACTGGAAGGATTAAAAGGATGTGTAGATGTTTCTGGTCAGGAGAAATGGACAATTCCATCTGCAAATTCTGCTAAAGTGAAAATAGTTGTAACAGTACCACCTTCAACAAGCCAGGCTGATATTCAGTCGGCAGCAAATACGATTTTTGCAACAGATAATTTAGTTGGTGTTTTTGCAGCAAACCAGGATGCAGTAAATGGTGTGATCAGTGCTACAAATGATGCAACTGACCTGGATAAAGAATCTGGCAAATTTAAGGATATTTATGTTGCAGGATTTGACGCTGGAAAGTCTCAGAAAGATGCTGTTACGAATGGACAGTTTTTAGGTTCTGTAACCCAGGATCCTTATCAGATGGGATATCAGGCAATCAAATTAGCAGTCGATGCAGCAGATGGAAAGACAGTTGCAGATGTAGATACTGGTTCAAAATGGTATAATATGGATAATATCAGCCAGGAAGATATAGCAATCTTGTTATATGACTAGAATTCCGTATCGTTTCGTTTGAGTCTGATATTAATAATTCAAAATAGGTTTGTTTCAATACAATTATGGCTTTTATCTGAAAAGATGAAAGCCATTTTTAATAAAATCAAGACGGAGGTCTTTTATGAAAATTACAGGTGTAGATCATTTTACGATTAATGTAATCTCTATGGAACAAAGTATAAGATTCTATGAGGATGTTTTAGGACTAATAAAGATGGAACAGATAGATATGGGCGATCATGGGATTCAATATTTTAAACTTGGATCGGTAAATATGCTGGAACTGATACAATATAAGTATGAAACTGATTCATTAATTGCGGATTCAGATTTTAGAGGGATGTACAGACATATGGCGCTTGCTGTAGAAAATATTGAAGAGGTCTATCATAGAATAAGCGATTGTAATGGAGTGAAAATGCTTACAGAGGTATCATTTTGTAAAGCGTTGTCTTTTTGGAATTTTCTTTTTTTGGATCCAAACGGAGTAGAAGTTGAAATTGTTCAGCGGATATGAACATAGATTTAATTGACGCATTTTGACTAGAAGGGTATGATTAGATTAATAAACGTTACTATCATCAGGAAGATCAGATGTAGTGAAATGAACATTAGAAAGAGGCAGGCATAGAATGGAAGAAAAAAGCAAGCGCAGAGTCCGTTATTCTGGAAAATATCCAAAGAAATTTGAAGAAAAGTATAAGGAACAAAATCCGGAAAAATATTCAGATACAGTTGCGCATGTCATAGAAAAAGGAAGTACGCCTGCGGGAATGCACATTTCCATTATGGTAAATGAGATACTGGACTTTCTTGCGATTCAGCCCGGACAGAGAGGACTGGATGCAACACTTGGATATGGCGGACATACACAGGCAATGCTTGAACGCCTTGAAGGGAAGGGACATATCTATGGTCTTGATATAGACCCGATCGAATCAGAAAAAACGAAACAGCGATTAAGAAATAAAGGATATGGAGAAGAGATCTTAACGGTAAAACTAATCAATTTTTCAAATATTGATATCGTAGCAGAAGAAGCAGGGAAATTTGATTTT
>JAQVCQ010000052.1:0-3272 GCA_028689715.1 Lachnospiraceae bacterium | reverse complement strand
GCAATTGGAAATACTGTTAAAACGGGAATCACTTTTGGAACATGTCTTGCAATGGTAATATCCTATACAAACTGGCATTCAATATTTTGGGCTATCATTCACGGTCTTTTAAGCTGGTTCTATGTGATTTATTACATTCTGGTTCATTAAAGTTTTTATTTTTTTTTAATTCCAAACAGTAGAAAGCGGATCAATGGAATGCGCCGTAGCAATTCAAATACGACAGGTGAAAGCACCAGCACACCTGCAATGGCGATGCCATAAATCATGACGATCGGAAGCTTAGCGTATGTTTTTAGAAAATAGCATAAAAGTAACGTTATTGTATAGTGCACAATATAGATTCCAAAACTTGAACGAGTCATATAATTTGAAAATTTTGAGGATTTGTCAAAGAATGCTTTTCCGCATCCAAGGATCGCAAGAATTGCGAACCAGAGGTAGAGATTCGTATAAATGTGTTGCAATACGGATGCATCTGAATAGTTCGAACCAAAGAAATAAAGGGTATAACTAATTCCCATTAATAGGGAAACGATAAGCAAAGGAACAGCATATCTGGATAATATTATTTGTACTTCATCATGAGAAAATACGAAATATCCAAGAAGGTACACGAAAAAATAGATTCCAAACCTATAAGTGGTAATGACAGGCATGTTTAAGACCTGTGAAGCGGCATAGACCGGAATGCACATTAGAATCAGTACCAGTATATTGCATTTTTTGAAAAAGTTATAAAGAAGATCCTTGGAATCAAGCTTGCGGATCAAGACTAGTAACAGAGAAAAGATATAAAGTGTCTGGATGAACCATAATGGTCCCACTCCGCTGAGTACAGAAATGGGATAAAGCAGTGCAGAGGGAATCTGAGACAATCCACCACCGATTTTGATATTCATATATCCAGTGATAAAATGGAATACAAACAATCCGAGCGTTGAGGGAACCAATAATTTTATTGTCTTGTCTTTCATAAATGTTTTATAAGAGGGTTGTGAGAGGGCATACCTGGAGCTGATTCCTGCGATCAGGAACAGAAGCGCCATAAACCATGGATAAACAAAATATAAGAAAGAGTCCTGATATTGTATGGCTGTAAAGCCTCCGATTCCGCCTAAAACACCAACGGAATTGTAAATATAAAACACATGATAGATTAAAACAATGATCACAGTACACCATCTTATGTTATCGATAAAAGGTTTCCTCATAGCCATGCTCCTGTTCTTTCGTAAATTTGTACACTTATAGTTATCATACACGTATGATCTGAAAAAATAAAGGGGTGAAAAAGATGAATCAGAGAGATCATATTTACATTGCGATTGATCTAAAATCATTTTATGCTTCTGTAGAATGCGTGGAACGTGGACTGGATCCGCTGAAAACCAACCTTGTTGTAGCAGACGCTGCAAGAACTGAGAAAACGATCTGTCTTGCAGTATCACCTTCGCTGAAAGCATTTGGTATATCTGGAAGATCAAGGCTGTTTGAAGTTGTACAGAAAGTAAAAGAAGTAAATATAGCCAGAAAAAACAGAGCACCGGGACATATTTTTTCCGGCTCTTCTTTTTTAAGTGAGGAGTTAAAAGAATCCCCGGGACTTTCGTTAGATTACATTACAGCGACACCACAGATGGCTGTTTATATGGAATACAGTACCAGGATTTATCAGATCTATTTAAAATATGTAGCTCCAGAGGATATCCATGTTTATTCTGTTGATGAGGTCTTTATTGACGTGACACAATACCTGGAGGCAGCGAAGCTCACGGCAAGAGAGTTTGCAAGAAAAATGATTCAGGAGGTCTATCAGACTGTTGGAATTACTGCCACTGCAGGAATTGGTACTAATTTGTATCTTTGCAAAGTTGCCATGGATATTGTTGCAAAACATATACCGGAAGATGAAGATGGCGTTCGGATCGCAGAACTGGACGAAATGTCATACAGACGTCAGTTGTGGACGCACAGCCCACTCACGGATTTCTGGCGTGTCGGAAGAGGATATGCAGCAAAACTGGAAGAGAATGGGATGTTCACAATGGGAGATGTTGCAAGATGCTCCATTGGTGGCTTGAATGAATACCATAATGAAGAACTTCTTTACAAATTATTTGGAATTAATGCTGAACTTTTGATAGACCATGCATGGGGATGGGAACCTTGTACTATTGCAGAGATCAAAGCATATAAACCGGCAACGAACTGTATGGGTGCCGGTCAGGTACTTCAAAGTCCGTATTCATATGAGAAAGCAAAGACGGTGGTCCGTGAGATGACAGATCTGTTAGTACTTGATCTGGTAGAGAAAGGTCTTGTGACAGATCAGATCGTTCTTACAGTAGGATATGACATTGAAAACTTAAGTAATCCTGAAATAAGAAAAAAATATCGTGGTCCTGTAACGACGGATCACTATGGACGTCAGATTCCAAAGCATGCACATGGAACATCAAATCTTGTGCAGTATACAGCTTCTACGAAGACCGTTATGGCAGCAGTCATGGAGCTTTATGAAAGAATCATGGATAAAAATCTTTTAATAAGAAGAATTTATGTCACTGCAAATCATGTAATCGATGAAAAGTCAGTTGAAACGGGGAAAAGTTTTGAACAATTAGATTTATTTACCGATTATGAAGCGTTACAAAAAGAAAAAGAAGAAAAAGACGCAGCATTGCAACGGGAACGGAAGATGCAACAGGCGATTCTTTCAATAAAAAAGAAGTATGGAAAAAACGCAATTCTGAAAGGAACTAATTTTGAAGAAGGTGCAACGACGATCGAAAGAAATAAACAGATCGGAGGACACAAGGCCTAATGAAAAAAGGTAATGAAGAAATAAAAATATTTCCTTATGAAGATATCATAAATCTGCCTCATCATGTTTCTAGACATCGTAGTCCCATGTCACTTGCAGATCGTGCAGCACAATTTTCACCATTTGCAGCATTGACTGGTTATGATGGTGCAATCAAAGAGACTGCAAGACTGACTGATCAGAAAATAGAACTGGATGAAACAGAAAAGTATCTATTGGATGAAAAACTAAGGCTATTACAGGAACAGTTAAGTTCAAGACCGGAAATAGAACTTACTTTTTTTTCGATGGATGCAAAAAAAGACGGAGGATCGTATCGTTCGATTGTTGGAAACGTAAATAAAATAGACAGGTTGAACCGGCGTCTGCTCATGCAGGATGGGATGCAGATCGCAATAGATGAGATCCTGGATATTTCCGGGGAGTTATTTCAGAGGATGGAGGA
>JAQVCQ010000159.1 GCA_028689715.1 Lachnospiraceae bacterium | reverse complement strand
TTTTCCATTTTTTCCTCCTAAGGTGTATGATATTATTTTAAGATTTCTTGAATAAAATCTCTTCTTACATATATAATTATGATAGATTATTTTTCAAACATTGAAAAATTTAACATACATGTAAAAGGATTAACGAGTATGATAAAATTTTGAACGGAGGATATTATGAATATTACGTTGACGGGAAATTTGGGAAGTGGAAAAACAAATATATGTAACATTCTGGAAAAAGAAGTTGGTTTTGAAATTATAAAATCAGGTGAATTATTTCGTGAAATTGCAAATGAGCGTAAAATTTCTGTTGTGGAATTAAACGAACTTGCAAAAAGTGACAAGTCAATCGATACTATGTTGGATGAACGAAGTAAGGTTTTGGGAGACATTAAAACAGATTCTGTTTTTGATTCACGAATGGGGTGGTTTTTTGTTTCTGATAGCTTTAAAGTTTTTTTGCTGGTAGAAATAAAAGAAGCTGCAAAAAGAGTATTAAATGATAAAAGCAGGAAGGCAGAATTCTATAAAGACATTACTGAAGCAGAAACAGGAATTATTACAAGATCAAAAATGGAAAGAAGTCGATTTAAAGAATTATATAATGTCGATTATTACAATCAGAAAAACTACAACTTAATTATTGATACAACAAATGCCACAGCAGATGAAGTGGCAGACACAATACTAAATCAGTATTGTGAGTTTAAAAAGTCTCCTTTTGATTCTAAAATAATTTTTCTGAATAAAACCAAGATTGATAAGAGTAATTATTATTTTGATTTTGCGGATTAATACGATAAAAAGAAGTACTTATATTGATATAATCATATTGTAAGAATAAAGAACACGTTATTAAGTGTATACCCTTTAAATACGAGGTGTAGCTTGTCTACACTTCAATAGAGTTCGCGTTCTAACGTTTTATTTATTACGAGGTAAAAGTAAAATCATATATAAATAGAAGCAGTAGATATATGTTTTGAACTTACACTTTAAGGTCTTATTAAAAGTGTAGAAAGTCAAAAATTTATAAGACGGGGCAGATAGACAGCATTTAAAATCAAGATGGAATGAGACGTTGATTCCAGTTTTTTGTTTAATTGATTTTGGATTCAGAAGATATATCTGGAGAAGGTAAGACAGCTCCTGTTTTAAAAACACTTGTATCAAATATTGCCTAGTCCATTATCCCTGTTAATAATTTTAACATGGATAATAATATTTTTAACAAGCGTGTTGAGATTATATCACACAGATGCTAAATCAGGGAACTCTTGTGTTTTGTAATGCAACGGGTATGAAAGGAAGAACCTGCCCCGTCTCCTGAACGCATGAAATACCGTTGCCCTCAATCAAAAATAATTATAGAAGCCCATTTGCCACGTCCCCAATAATCATTGAAAATTCATTTCTTCGCCTTTCTTCTTTCTTTTTTCTTTCCTTTCTTCAATTTTTAATCTCTTAAAATTTCTGATATTTTCCCCTGTTTCCTTTCTTGCTTTTGATAAATGGACGAAGGCGATGGGCAAATTTTACAAACAAATTTGCACTGAAGAACCTGCTGCGTCTCCTGAAAACGTGAGCAGTCATTGCCACCAATCAAAAAATATTATAGAAGCCCATTTGCCACGTCCCTAGTAATCAGTGAAAATCCATTTCGATTCTGCATTCTTTCTGTTTTATCTTCTTACATTTTTCTCTTGATACTTCTTTTCAAATTTCGATATTATTTTCTGTTATTAAATAAGTGCAGACCAAAGCGGTATAAAGATTTAAGACATGAAAGAGGGATAGCCTGCAAATTATAATTTTCCTATTTTGTTTTTAATACAAGTGAATGGATGAAAGCAAATGAAGCGAAGCAGGAGAAGTGAGTTTGTACTGAAGAACATGATTGTAAACAAAACAAGAATGCCTGGCAAAAAGTTGGTTGCCAGGTACTCTTGTTTTTATTTGCGGCTCAAGGCTGTTAATTTGAATGAGCATTAAAAAAATTTTATAGAAAATGAATGGAATCACTTTATAATTTAATATCGCTTATTTATGAAAGAGGAAAAGAAGAAATTTAAGCTGTCGTACGGTGTCTGGTAGAAGCAAGAGGAAATAATAAAAGAAGAAAAAGGGATAATGTATGTTTTCTTTTAAAAACTATAAGGATCTTAAATTTTTAGATCTAAAAATTTAAAATCCTTGAAAAAGCAACAGAAATTAAAAATGTTTAGTATATAAAATAATTCAGCCGAATCTTGTAAATGACAGATTAATCCACTGCCAGCAATTTTTAAATTTAAGACTCAACTTGTTTTCTGTGAAATTATGGAAAAATCAGCGAAACACCAAGCTTTCTGGTTTCTGTTCTAACTGATTTTCAGTCCTTTTTTAAATTCATTTTATCACTGAATATATTAATTTCTTAAAATAGTACTTTCTGTATAAGCATTAATAAAGAAATATATCAGGTAGGTGATACCGTTTTGATTTTATAAACTAAAGGGCAGAATTTCTGTCTGCGTGTCCTGCAAGCTAATAATGGTCGAAGAGTATGTCAAATGGCATGCGTGGCGCGAATGACTGTTAAACAGAGGAAAGCCAGACAGTAACACGCTGGCATGACGAACAGGTTCGTGAAATATCATCTGAGCTCTGAGAAAAATAAAAAACAGTATTTCATCTGTATTGAAACATGAAAAGAGAGGATAATTTTATAATAAGAAGAAACAATGGAAGCAGTTTCTTCTTATTATAAAGAAATCATGGAAGAGATGATTTTGAACCAAACAAAGCCTGGAGCATGATGGAAACAGATTGGGTGAAAATTTCAGATATCTCAATATAGAAAAGACCATATTATAGATAGCGAACAGGAGAAATAACAAAAGAAGAAACAAGAGAAGAAACAAGAAAAGAAACAAGAGAAGAAACAAGAGAAATAACAAATGAATATGGCATGAAACAGAATTTTCATAATAACATTGTTTTTTTTATCATTTTTTAAATTCGCCATTCATAACATATTAATGCTGAATCTATTGTCGGAGCAAGATCTAATTGATATAATAAGCATGTAATCAATCCTTAGTCATCATGAACGCTGGGACGGGAAAGGTTATCCAAGAGGATTAAGAGCAAATGAGATACCAATACCTTGCCGTATTTTTGCAATTGCAGATTCTTATGATGCAATGACAAATAATCGTTGCTACAGAAAAGTATTCAGTAAAGAAAAAGCAATCAAAGAAATAGAAATGAACGCAGGTTCTCAGTTTGATCCGGAAATCGCACAAGTTTTTGTAGATGTATTAATAAACGAGACAAATTCTAATAGGAATGACTAATTTCATCCATTTCACATAAGAATATAATAATTAATCATGCACATAGAAACATTTATCCTGCTAAGTATAATTTAATACTTTCATGATAAGAAAGAGGTAATATATTGGAAAAGCAGAAAATATCTTCGAAGATTTCATTAAGATCAATCCTAGTTTTTGTGATACTTATATTATTTTTCTGTTACATGTATGCTGATACAGCAAAAGCAGAAGAAGATGATTTGAAAAATGTGCTCGTTATAAATTCATATCATGATGGCTTCAATTGGACACATGAAGAGTCGGAGGGAATTGTTCAAGGATTAAAAGCTGATGGAATAAATATATCTATATTTGTTGAATATATGGATAGGAAAAATTATAATTCCCAAAATGATTTGAATTATTTATATGAATTT
>JAQVCQ010000158.1 GCA_028689715.1 Lachnospiraceae bacterium | reverse complement strand
GAAAGGGGATGTCCCTACTGGCGGGACACCCCTCATTGTTTTAGTTTTTCCAAAAGCCCTTCTTTTTCTTATCTTTATCCTGGGACTCTGAATCTGTTCCTGTATTTTTTACAGCATGGAGTGTTCCGCCCATTGCATCATCATAGAGTTTCAGCGCTTCTTTTGCTTCATTGGACATCTTATCCGGTACCTGTACCACAAGTGTGATGTAATGATCGCCTCTGATCTCTTTATTACGAAGAGTCGGGACACCCTTTCCTTTCAGTCTTACTTTGGTGTCAGTCTGTGTGCCTGGTTTGACTTCATATGCCACTTTTCCATCTACAGTATCAATGATGATTTCTCCACCAAGTGCCGCTACAGGAAATGACATTGGAACTGTTGAAAAAATATTATATTCCTGTCTCTGGAAAATAGGGTGTCTCTGAACAATGATCTCAACCAGCAGATCGCCTCGCGGTCCACCATTCATTCCCGGTTCACCCTTGTCTCTGATTCGAACGCTCTGTCCATTATCAATTCCCGCCGGTATGGAGACCTGAATCTTTTTGCGATTCGCAATATAACCGCTTCCATGACAGTCAGGGCATTTTTCTTTGACTACTTTTCCACTTCCACCACATTCAGGACATGTCTGAACATTTCTTACTGTTCCAAAAAAAGACTGTTGCGTAAATACGACCTGCCCTTTACCGCCACATTTAGAACATGTTTCCGGATTTGTCCCGGGTTTTGCACCAGAGCCGTGGCATGTATTACATGTGTCTTTCAATGTCAGATCCAGTTCCTTTTCTGTGCCAAAAACTGCTTCTTCAAATGTGATCCTGATGCTGGTCCTGATATTTGCTCCCTTTGCAGGTCCGTTATTCGGTCTTCTGGATCGTCCGCCGCCAAACAGGTCACCGAAAATATCTCCGAAGATATCCCCAAAATCAGCTCCGTTAAAATCAAATCCACCAAATCCGCCTGCACCACCGTCAAATGCAGAATGTCCAAACTGGTCATACTGGCGTTTCTTTTCCGGATCACTTAGTACTGCATATGCTTCTGAAGCTTCTTTGAATTTTTTTTCAGCATCCTGGTCACCTGGATTCATGTCAGGATGGTATTTTTTTGCAAGGGACCTGTACGCCTTTTTGATCGCCGCTTCGTCAGCGCTTCTGTCAAGGCCAAGAACCTCGTAATAATCTCTTTTTTGATCTGCCATTTTATTACCCTTTCAAAATGGATATAGGGGTCAATAATTGACCCCTTATTCCACTTATTATACTTCTCTGTAATCTCCGTCAACAACATCATCAGCCGGTCCCTGATTCATGTCAGGACCTTCCTGGAATCCCATATCAGGGTCTGCTCCTGAAGCCTGTGACTGCTCATACATTTTTGCGAACAGATTCTGTGCACTTGCCATCAGTTTTTCCTGTGATGCTTTCATCTCAGCGACCTGATCCTCTGTCATTTCCACGTCTTTTGTTTTCTCCAAAAGATCTTTCAGACCTGCAAGATCTGCCTCAAGGGCTGCTTTATCATTTGCATCAATCTTGTCTCCAACTTCACCAAGTGCTTTTTCCGTCTGGAAAACAAAAGAGTCTGCATCATTTCTTGCATCAATTGCATCTTTACGTTTTTTATCCTGTGTTTCAAATTCAGCTGCTTCTCTGACTGCTTTATCAATATCATCATCTGACATATTTGAGCTTGCAGTGATTGTAATATGCTGTTCTTTTCCAGTTCCAAGATCTTTCGCTTTTACATTAACAATACCATTTGCATCAATGTCAAATGTAACTTCGACCTGTGGCACACCACGTCTTGCTGGTGGAATTCCATCCAGTCTGAACTGACCTAATGATTTATTATCTTTTGCGAATTGTCTTTCACCCTGTACAACGTGGATGTCAACTGCAGTCTGATTGTCAGCTGCTGTAGAGAAGATCTGGCTTTTTTTGGTAGGAATGGTCGTATTTCTTTCGATCAGTCTTGTAGCAACACCGCCCATTGTCTCAATGGAAAGAGAAAGTGGTGTAACATCAAGAAGAAGGATATCTCCTGCACCTGCATCTCCGGCAAGTTTACCACCCTGGATTGCTGCACCGATTGCAACACATTCATCAGGATTAAGTGTTTTACTTGGTTCATGTCCAGTCAGTAGTTTTACTTTATCCTGTACTGCCGGAATACGTGTTGAACCACCAACAAGTAATACTTTACCAAGTTCACTTGCAGAAATTCCTGCATCTTTTAATGCATTCTGAACTGGAACTGCGGTTCTTTCAACAAGGTCATGAGTAAGTTCATCAAATTTTGCTCTTGTAAGATTCATATCAAAGTGCTTAGGGCCTTCTGCTGTTGCTGTGATAAATGGCAGATTGATATTTGTTGTAGTTGCCGCTGATAATTCTTTTTTTGCTTTTTCTGCAGCTTCTCTTAATCTCTGAAGTGCCATTTTATCGTTAGAAAGATCTACACCTTCCATTTTCTTGAACTCAGCAAGCATGTAATCTGTGATTCTTGCATCAAAATCATCACCACCGAGTCTGTTATCTCCGCTTGTTGCAAGAACTTCTATAACGCCATCACCAATATCAATAATGGAAACGTCAAAAGTACCGCCACCAAGATCATATACCATGATTTTCTGTTCTTTTTCATTATCAAGACCATATGCAAGTGCTGCAGCTGTTGGCTCATTGATAATACGTTTTACATCAAGTCCGGCAATTTTACCGGCATCTTTTGTCGCCTGTCTCTGTGCATCGTTGAAGTATGCCGGAACTGTGATAACAGCTTCATTAACAGTTTCTCCAAGATAACTCTCAGCATCTGCTTTCAACTTCTGAAGAATCATAGCTGAAATTTGCTGTGGTGAATATTTTTTGTCGTCAATTGTTCTGCCACGGTCAGTACCCATATCTCTTTTGATCGATGAAATGGTCTTTTCTGAGTTTGTGACAGCCTGGCGTTTTGCAGGTTCTCCTACGAGTCTTTCGCCTGTTTTTGTGAATGCTACAACAGAAGGTGTTGTTCTTGCGCCCTCTGTATTTGCAACAACAGTTGGTTTACCACCTTCCATTACGGCAACACAGCTGTTTGTAGTTCCTAAGTCGATACCAATTATTTTTCCCATTGCTTTATCCTCCATATAAGATGATTGATTTCGTTTGATATATCCGATGATCCGTTCCCGGTTGTTTTATTGTACTACGGCGACCATACTGTGTCTCACAACACTTTCACGGTACAAATAACCTCTCTGAAGTTCCTGTGCCACAATACCACTTTCAAATTCTTCACTTTCCACTTGCATGACTGCATTATGGAAATCAGGATTAAATTCACTTCCAACCGCTTCAATCGGTTTGACTCCGATTTCTTCAAGATTGGCCATTAACTGCTTATAGATCATAAGCATTCCATCTGAAAATGCACTTCCTTTTTCTTCTTCCGGAATTGCCTGAAGACCTCTTTCAAAATTATCTACGACCGGAAGTATTTTTTCAACAACACTTTTTGCTCCCGCGTCAAACATTACTGATTTTTCTTTTTCAGATCTTTTTCTGAAATTTTCAAATTCAGCCATCTGGCGCATGACTTTGTCTTCCAGTTCATTCACTTTTTCTTTTAGTTTCTCATGCTTTTTATCTGGCTTTTCTTTCTTTTTAAACAACTTGCCTTCCTGTTTTTCATCATCTTGACAAGTTTCCGGTGCTTCTTCATGTTCCAAAGCTGTTTTATCTTCTGCCAGTTCTGTCGCTT
>JAQVCQ010000157.1 GCA_028689715.1 Lachnospiraceae bacterium | reverse complement strand
AAATTCCCTACATGTGGAACTGCTGCTGCCATGATGTCCCACTTTATAAACATCAGCATTCAGATCAAGACCATTATTCAGCATATCATACTCTGCCTCTTCTTCAGCATCACCTGTAAATAAAAAGGAATTTTCACCATGCTCAATTAAGATGCCTATAGATGCATTATTCATATCCTCGTAAATACTATTAGGTGCGATCACTGTTATACTTGCATCACCCAGCGTAAATCGTTCACCCACATCTGGTTCTAAGTATTGATACCCCTTACGATCAATCGCTTCAACTACATCGTTATAGGTCTGTGTATCTTTTTCTACATCCGGCATAAATATCGTATCACATTCAAATTTTGTAATGATTACATCCAGTCCCCCTATATGATCTGCATCAGGATGTGTGCCAATCAGATAATCCAGTTTTTTGATATTCTGTTTCTGAAGATAAAGTTGAACTTTTGTTCCCATTGTATTGTCACCGGCATCGATCAACATGGATTGTCCATCATTTGTGATGAGTGTTGCGTCTCCCTGACCTACATCCAGAAAATGCACTTGCAAATCCTGTTCCTGGATTTTAAAGTTCTCTTCTGGAAGCATACTTAAAGTAAGTGTAATTGAGACTGCCAGCAATATCAGTATTTTTTGTTTCTTACTTTTACCTTTGAGAATCCATTTCAGACTTCCCGTAATTATGTTTTGATTCTTTCTTCTTTTACTCATTTACTACTTTAGATACTCCAATATTTCCTGTGCATTTGTATCGGGTTTTGCATTTTTCATAACTTTCTCAATCATACCGTTTTCATCTATAATATAAGTCGTTCTTACAACTCCCATGCTGACTTTTCCATAATTTTTCTTTTCCTGCCATACATCATATGCCTCTATTGCAACTCTTTCCGGATCAGCGAGCAAAAGAAATGGCAGTTCATATTTCTCAGCAAATTTCTGATGAGATGCAACGCTGTCTTTACTGATACCAATCACGACTACGCCAAGCCTTCCAAACTCTGCATAACTACCTGCAAAAGCACAAGCCTGTCTGGTACACCCCGGTGTATCATCCTTAGGATAAAAATAAATGATCACTTTCTTACCAGTGAAATTTGACAGTGAAACTTCTTTCCCATCTTTATCCTGTAGTGTAAATTCCGGTGCTTTCATTCCTGCTTCTAACATACGTTTACTCTCCTTTCACAAAGACAAATTCATTTTCTGTTGACAATATCTTTTCATATCGGTAACCAAGACCCTGAAACTGTTTCACTTCATTTAATGATTTCGCCTGTGTTTCGGCCAGGAAACGTACCATTTCACCTCTTGCCATTTTTGCATAGGTACCTTTTTCTTTTAATTTACCATTGACCCACTCACCAAAAATACAGGTTACATATTTTGTTCCAGGTTCCAGATAAGGTTCTATTACTTTACTGTATTCTTTGGATGCCAGGTTTAAAATAATAGAATCATTTTCTGTCAGTATATCATATATTTCTCTGTTCCAAAACGCATAAAGTGTTTTCGTTTGAAATTTCGGAATCTTACTCTGCATTTCAAGTCTGTAAGGTCTTACCCCATCAAAAGGACGAAGAATTCCGTAAAGTCCGGATAATATCCTTAGATTTTCTTCCAGATAATCTAGTTGACATTTCGTCATGATCTGAGGTGCCAAATATTGATATTGAATTCCTTCATACGAAAAAATAGCTGGCGAGAGTCTGTTTTCAAGATCCATTGTCAAAAGTCTTTTCCTATTTTCTTCAACTATAGCATCACTGCATTTCCAGATCTGTTTCAGTTCCTGTTCTTCCCTTCCCGACAGGTATTTCAGAATTGTCTTTGTATATGGCAAAAGCCGTGGAAGATTTCTCCACGGCAATATGTCTGTATTCAGATTCATTTTTTTAGCTGGTGAGATAATAATTTTCATATTACGCTGTTTCTTCTTTAAGAACTAATTTCTTTAACCCTTCAATTGCTACAATAAGTCCCAAAATCATCAATGAGACTGCAAATGCAAGCTGCAGGATATTCCCTGCTGTGAGATCTTTTAAAAGTGCCAAAATTCTCTGAACCAATGCTGTCATTGTTACTCCCAGCATGATAATCATAGGAAGCCATAACATCCATCCCTTGCGGTTCGTCCGCTTGAGATAAACCGCACACGCAATCAATGCCAATGCTGATAAAAGCTGATTCGCTGATCCAAATAACGGCCAAATATTTTTATAACCTGCTTTAGCAAGAATATAAGCAAAGATCAATGTCATAAACGTTGCAAAGTATTTATTAGTAACTACTTTTCTCCATAACGGCATCTCTTCATCCTTGATATCCGAATCAAGAAATAACTCCTGAAAAGAAAGTCTGCCAATTCTTGCAACCGAATCAAGGCTCGTAAGTGCAAATGCGGATACCGAAAGATTTATAAGTGTAAAGATTACGTTATGTGGCAGACCTAACTCCGCCAAAAAGTTCGCAACTGCTCCTGCAAAGATTTGGGGTGGTGTATTGTAACCGGCTTCTGCTGCCGCCCCTGAAGCAAAACTTGCGACTGCAATCAGTGAAATAACTCCCAGTAAAGATTCTAATACCATTGCTCCATATGAAACCGGCAACATTGCTTTTTCATTGTTTATTTGTTTAGAGGCTGTTCCTGAAGCAACAAGTGAGTGAAATCCCGAAACCGCACCACATGCAATCGTAACAAATAAAATTGGGAACATTGTTCCTGTTCCTTCTACATAAAAACTTGTAAAAGCAGGCAGATTAATACTTGGATTTGTCACAATTACACCTACAACTGCCATTAAGATCATGATTACTAATAAATAACTATTCAAGTAGTCTCTAGGCTGTAAAAGCGCCCACACTGGTGTTATTGAAGCGATTGCAATATACAGAAAAACAATGATCTGCCATGTCCCTTTATCAATAAATATCGGAAAATTAAGACCTATTGTAACCCCTGCTACCAGAAGAACCACTGCTAGTGCTGTATTTACAGCTTTCCCTAATTTAGCATATTTTAATATGAACCCAAGTGCGACTGCCTCGAAAATAAATAGCACAGAGGTCATTGCTACGGAGCCATTTGCGACAATTTGTGATCCGTCTTCTGCAAATCCCATAAAAGTCCCATCTACTACATCCGCAAATGCTGCAACAACTAAGATACAAAAAAGCCAGCAAAATAGTAAAAATAATTTCTTTCCAAATTTACCAATATACTGCTCTATTATATAACCGATCGTTCTTCCTTTGTTTTTAACAGACGCATACATAGCAGCAAAATCCTGAACTGCTCCAAAAAATACTCCTCCAATCAATAACCATAACAAAACCGGAACCCATCCAAACACGGCTGCCTGAATTGGTCCATTAATCGGTCCTGCCCCAGCAATTGATGCGAACTGATGTCCAAATACGACCTGTGTATCAGCCGGCTCATAATCCACACCATCTCTTAACTCATACGCCGGTGTTTTTGCTTCGGGATCAATTCCCCATGTTTTTGCAAGCCATCTGCCATATACAAGATAACCTGCTCCAAGTACAACAATTGCAATCAGCATTACTACTAATCCATTCATTTCCTTATCTCCTTCGTGTTTTAATCATCATTGATGTCAAAATAGATTGATTACATTATTAAATATTCATAAACTGTATAAATATTCAATAAACTCATTTCTGATTATACACGAATAATTAATTAATTCAAGCAATATATTGAATTTGTATAATTAATTGCTTTAACACAGTAACACAGGAGAACAGTACTGTTCTCCTGTGTTACT
>JAQVCQ010000051.1 GCA_028689715.1 Lachnospiraceae bacterium | reverse complement strand
TTACCGGAATATGTGTTGAATAAAGCGATCCTGACGGAAGAAGAAAAGATACGTTTATCAGCGTCACTAAGTGCCATCAATGAATTGGGATATCAGGACGAGAAAAATGACATTTCGAAATTACATGATTTTTTTGGAGACAAGTTTCAGGACTGGCTGGAAGTAGACTTTTCCAGCTGGGGAAATCAAGATGCAGAATCTAACCTGTTTGATATACTTAGAAAATCAATTCTGGAACGTCACTATGTCAAAATCACCTATTCTGGGAATCGTGATCCGCTCACAAAGCGCATGATCAAACCTTTAAAACTATGTTTTAAAAATCAAGCATGGTATTTGTATGCTTACTGCTGCTTGAAAGAAGAGTACCGGTTCTTTAAATTGAGAAGAATTTCTGAGATCTTGGTTCTGGACCATTGCTATGAATTTGAAAGAGTTGGAAAAGTATTACGTGATCATTCAGAAGCTTATTTAAAGGAACAGAAATCAATCAGAGTGACAATGGAAGTGGATGCTGCCATGTCATTTCGGGTATTTGATGAAATGCCTGAAATCATTCAAAAAGATCATGACAGGTTTATTTGCAGCGTAGAAGTAAAGGATATGGACTGGTTCATTGGATATGTACTTTCTTATGGACCATATATGAAAGTACTTGAACCACAGTTTATAAAAGAAAAAGTAATGCAAGCGATCAATGCCATGAAAGATCTGTATTGAAAAGGAGTGCCTATGCCATTTGATTTTAAAAAGGAATATAAAGAATTTTATCTGCCTAAGAACACCCCTGAAATTGTAGATATTCCAAAAGCAAATTATATAGCGGTTCGGGGAAAAGGAGATCCAAACGAAGAAAACGGCGCATACCAGCAGGCAATCGGCGTGTTATATGCAATTGCCTATACCTTGAAAATGAGTCATAAATCTGACTATAAAATAGAAGGCTTCTTTGAATATGTCGTTCCACCGTTGGAAGGTTTTTGGTGGCAGGAGAATGTAAAAGGAGTCGATTATTCGAACAAATCGACATTTTGCTGGATCTCCATGATACGCGTGCCGGATTTTGTAAAGAGAGAAGATTTTATCTGGGCGGTCACGACCGCAATGAAAAAGAAAAAAACAGACTGTTCCATGGCAGAATTTCTTACAGTAGAAGAAGGACTATGTGTCCAGATCATGCACGAAGGTGCATACGATGATGAACCGGCAACAGTTGCTCTGATGGATGCATTTCTGAAAGAGAATGGATATTCTAATGATATGAATGAGACGCGGTATCATCATGAGATCTATCTGTCAGATGCCCGTAAAGTTGCACCTGAGAAAAGAAAGACAGAAATCAGGCATCCTATTAAGATAAATTAAAACAAATTAGTATAGTGGGTTCAAGTCAGTTCATCAAGAACTAGATCAGACGTTAACATGTATTACACCAGGAGGTGCTATTTTGGAATTCAATGAAAAGCTGCAGGAATTAAGGAAACAGAAAAACTTAACACAAGAACAGCTTGCAGAACAATTATATGTTTCCAGGACTGCAATATCGAAATGGGAATCGGGAAGAGGCTATCCCAGTATAGATTCGTTAAAGGAACTATCCAGATTTTTTTCGGTATCCTTAGATGAACTGCTCTCTGGAGAAGAGATTCTGACTGCAGCGCAGGAAGACAGCAGACAAAAGATACTTCACTTTCGTGACCTTGTATTTGGATTACTTGACTGTTCTCTGGCAATGTTCTTGTTCCTGCCTTTTTTTGGACAAAAGGAAGCAGATATGATCAGGGAAGTTTCGCTTCTCTCATTAACAAAGACGGAAACCTATATAAAAATTCCATATTTGATCATTGTGATCGGATTAATACTTTTTGGGATTTTGACATTGACACTCCAAAATGTTAAGGCATCGTTCTGGAATCATCACAAGGGGAAAATATCTTTAGGACTGAGTACGGCAGGTTCTATCTTATTTATGATCAGTCTGCAGCCGTATGCGGCGATGTTCACGTTCTTATTTCTGGTCATAAAAGCATTGATGCTGATCAAATGGGATTAACTTCTTTTCCATGATCTCATAGACCAGAACCGCTCCATGCGCCACGGGATATCGTTCGTGAGATATCGCCTTATATCCCAATGATTCGTATAAATGGACTGCCGGCAGGGAAGCATCAAGAATTGCTGTATCATAATTACATGCAATTTTCTGTTCAAGACAATTCATAAGAAAAGTACCATAGCCTCTGCCCTGATGAGCGGTATCAACATAAACTCTTGTAATGTGATGATCACAATAACTTGCTGTACCAACTAATGTACTTTGATCAAGATGATCCAAAGTTGCATTGGTATAAGTCAAAATGTCACCTGATTTCACCTTTCTGTATTGTTGCTATTAAATGATCTTGAAAGACAGATAGAGTCTCTGCCCAAAGAATCATATAGTGATTTTATCTTATCATGATGAAGAATCGATGTCATCCACTCGTTCTTCAAATGTATTTTTCAATAATCAGATATCATAAGTATGTTAGACCGGTTCACTTGACAGGAGCTGAGGAGGACACAATGGAAGTCAGATTTTACGATCATGTGAATGATAATAAGATTACCTATGCAGTCATTATTGCCAGGGCAAATGGAAAGTGGGTCTTTTGCAAGCACAAGGATCGTGACACCTGGGAATTTCCGGGTGGACATCGTGAGGCGAACGAAATAATTGAGGATACAGCAAGGAGAGAATTGTATGAAGAGACCGGTGCAATAGAATTCAGCATAGTTCCAGTCTGTCCATTTGGTGTGTTCGGTGATGTATTCCATGCAAGCATAGAATCTGAAGATCATTATGGTATGTTATATGTTTCTGAAATTAATGGTTTTGAAAAAACCCTACACTATGAAATGGAAGAAATACTACTGTTGGATAACGTAACGGATCACTGGACCTATCCAATTGTTCAACCATTATTATTGAAAGAAGCTAGACGCAGAGGATTTATAAAGTAAACTTTGGTAGGATTCTCATAGCCATAATAATTATTATAAGTATTGTAATTATTATATATACGTTTTTTATGATACGTATTATAATAATAAATGAAACAAAAACTTTTTAAATTCTGGAGGGGAATATGAAGACAAAAATCAAACATATTGGGTTATATGTCAATGACCTTGAAAAAGGAAAAGCATTTTACACCAGTTATTTTAATGGGATCTCAAATGAAAGATATGAGAATAAAGATGGGTTTCAAAGTTACTTCATAGATTTTGGGACAGAAGTCACACTGGAAATCATGACCCATAATAATCTGGAAGTCAGGGAAGTTCTGGATCGTGTGAATGGGTTCAGTCATATTGCTTTTTCAGTCGGTTCAGAGGAAAATGTGATCAGTCTGACTAATACATTGAAAGCGGATGGATACCAGGTGTATAGTGAACCAAGAACTACCGGAGATGGTTATTTCGAGAGTTGTGTTGCAGACCCGGAAGGAAACAGAGTTGAGATTACAATATGAGGGCAGAATGAAAAAAACTTTATGTAAAATATTTTTACTGTCAGTAGCAATCGGTATGCTTGGGCAGCCTATCGTATCCCAGGCAAAAGAGAACGTCGTAGTCATGATAGATCCGGGACATGGTGGAACCAATCTTGGTGCCAACCCGACAGGTTATGTTGAAAAGGATATGACACTGATTACAGCACTGGCTATGAAAGAAGAACTTGAAAAATATCAGGGTGTTAGTGTTTATCTTACCAGAAACAGCGATGTAGAATTATCACTTCAGGACAGAGCACAGATGGCAAAGAACGTAAATGCTGATTTTTTATACAGCCTCCATTATAATATGTCTGCAAACCACGTATTTTATGGAGCTGAAATCTGGGCACAATCCATGGGCACAAATTATGCAAAAGGATATTCACAGGGACAATTACTGCTCAGTGAATTTATTACGGTCAATGACATTTTTTCCAGAGGTGTTAAAGTTAAAGTTGGAAAATCAGGAAACGAATACTATGGAATTCTGCGATATGCTTCAAAACTTGACCTCCCGGCTGTTATTGTAGAACACTGCCATCTGGATCAGGCTTTTGATGCAGAACATTTTAACACAGTCGACAAATTAAAACAGTTTGGCCGGTCTGATGCGACCGCAGTTGCAAAGTATTTTGGACTGGCATCGACATCTTTGAAAGTGGATTATTCACATTATCCAAAACCCAATATCGAGCCACCAACTCAGCCAAAGACACAGGATCTGACGCCGCCGGAATTGGCTACATTACAAGTAACAGAGGTGGATTCCGTCAATAAAACAGTATCGATTCAGATCAATGCTACTGACCGTGATACAGGTATTATGTATTATTCATACAGTACGGATGGGGGCGCCACATTTGAACCACTACAGATCTGGCCAAGTGCAACAGATACACTTACGATCCGCGTTTCGGCCAAATTTGGACAGAACAGAAGTGCCATAGCAGCAGTGTTTAACTGTTATGATGGAATGGCACTGAGCAGTCCGGTCAATTATTAGAATATTATTAAGATTGAGACAATTGAAGGGAATTCAGTTGTCTTTTCTTGTTTGTGTAGTAAAATTAGAGCATTACCAGTCATTTAATAATCAATTTGTGACATGTTCTGGTGATGACAGCTAAAAACGGAGGAATCAAACATGCTTAGATATGTACATACAAACATCATTGCAAAAGATGCTAAGAAACTTATTGAATTTTATAAAAAGGTATTTGAATGCAGAAGTATTGGAGAAACAAGAGACATTCGTGGAGAATGGCTGGATCAGATGACTGGTGTTAAGAATGCACATATTACTGGAGAACACATCTGCCTTCCAGGGTATGGTGATGACCATCCGACACTTGAGATATTTTCTTATGATGAGATCATGGATGGAGGAAGCCCGCATACAAACAGATCAGGACTTGCACATCTGGCATTTGAGTCGGATGATGTAGAAGGAAAATTGAAAGAAGTACTCGAAGCCGGTGGTTCACAATATGGAGAAGTGGTCAGGACAGAATACGAAGACGGCCGAAGAGCAGTCTTCGTATATGCAGCAGATCCTGAGGGTAATATTATTGAAATTCAAAGCTGGTCTTAATTTTTTAGCTACGATGCAATAGAAATATAAACATCCATAAAAGAAGTTCCATCTTTCACATATGCTTTTTCAAAACATGAGATCACATCTTTCAATTCCTTATGAACGAATTGATTTACGTCAATATATCGCATCAGTGTTTTATAAGCATTAGGTATAGAATGAAAAGGATTTTTAAAAGGATCCTTTATCGTTATGACAGCATAGTTCTGTGAAGCCTGATCCTGAATTCTGTCGCATTCGCTTTTGTATTGGTCCGGTAGGATACATGCAGCTACATAGCCATGCATATGGTATACATTGATCTGCTCCTGCGAAATATAAGGGAAATCCCATCCAATGATGACAGGTGAATGAATCTGTTTTAAATCTGTCCATTTCTGAATGTGAGACATGGCATCTTCTTCAGGCTCTGTGCTGATTACGGTGTGTTGAAAATAACGAAATGCAGGCACTGTTTCAATATGAAGATTAAGATACTGATCACTATAATCATTCAGATTGCCTGTAATTAATTCATCCAGAGTGCAGGAAAACAACTTGCAGAGTGCAATTGCTTTTTCCATTTCTGGAAACGCATTGTCCAGTTCCCACTTTGATACAGTCTGCCTTGAAACAGACATTTTCTCTGCCAGTTCCTCCTGTGTCATACCTCGATGCATTTTTCTTAGAAATTGTATATTCTCTCCAAAACTCATATTCTGATCCATCCTTTCGAATTAAGATTTTATGATATATTACAGTATCTAAAAATATTTTATTTAAGAAAATTGTAATCTATTTTTTGAATAAAATATACCAATTTAAAAGATCAAATAGTAAAGTTTGTGCAACTGGAAGTTGCACTAAAAAAGGAGTCCTATATGAAAAAAATAGTCATTTCATTTCTTTTAACAATTCCTATTAGTTTATTGCTGTTCGGATGTGGAAAACCGGATGGAACTGCAAACACTGAGGTGGATAACAAAGAAGAAATACAAATAGAAGAAACTAAAACAGAAGAAACTAAAATAGAAGAGATGCAAACAGAAAAAACCAACGCAGAAGAAGCGGACATGGAGAAAGATGAGATCATCCTACAAGAAGAGCCAGCAAAAACAAAAGAGGAAGAACCTGCAACAGAGAATGTGAGCTCTACGGAACAAGTGGAAGACAATATAATAGTGATCGATAATCCTGGATATGAATATTATTGTAATGAGTCAGTGTCACAGTCTGATTCTGAAACCGGGATCACTCTTGAGAAGAACACACAGGAGAAGAATCAGATTACAGATATAGAAAAATGGGAAGCAGACAATGGACTCACCATTTTGCAGTTTCCATATTCTGATGATCATTACCGATATGAAACATCAGGTGACAATGGATATGAAACATATCTTCTGACACTGACAGATCTAAAAACACAGAAAACAGTGACTCTGGATTTTACAAAATTCCAATATGGGGCAGAATACAGGGAAGAAGATCTGGATTTTATTAAACAAAGAATTACTTATGCGCAGGTCGAGAACGGAATTTTGTATATTTCGACTTCGCATAATACCTATGCAGAATCTTCGCCACAGAATGCTTATATCACAGCGATTGATTTATCTGATTACACGATAATCTGGAAAACAGAGCCGCTGACCTGTAACTCCTATTCATTTGTCTTATTAGATCAGGCACTCGTATGTGGTTATGGATTTACCGATGAAGATGATTATGTGAAAGTCGTGAATAAAAAGAATGGTGTAGTAACTGAACAGATTCCGATCGCATCAATGGCTGAATATATTATCAGGAAGGAAAATACGATTTATGTCAGGACATATAATACAAATTATACTTTTCTGGTGAAAGAACTCAATGTAGAAACAAAATAATCATCGGCTAAGCATAGTTGATCGTAGTAAATACAAGAACAGCATAAAATATAAAAACAGCATTTAATATTGGGGGGTATTATAATGTCACTTACAGTAAATTTTTTTAGTGGAATGAATGCAGATCAAAGTATATTTCAGAACAGGAATGAAGTGGAATTAAATGAGTCTGATCAGACAGGTGCATTCTTTGCAGGAAATCTGAATAAAGAAACAGATGCCAGGAGTAGGATCGAGCAAAGGAGACAAATGGCACAAAATCAGGCAATACAACTGGTTCAAACTGCATGGGACAGTGATCAGAAAGTCTCAGATGGAATAGATCAACTAAACGCTCTTTATGAGGAAAAGCAAACAGAGAAAGCAGATCTGTCCCGACAGATCGCTGAGATCAACAACAGAAAATCCGAGCTGCAAAAAAAATATCAGATAGATCCTGAATCACAGGAACAAAAAGACCTTGAATTATTAGAGGAATTCCAGAATCGGAAGAATGGCGTATCTTTTGAAAAATTTTCAAAAGAAAAAATAGACAGATTAAGTGAACTTCAGTCAATTCCAAGAACAGAATATCAGAATCGCATTTTAGAGCTGAATGCGCATGCAGGAGCATTTCAAAGGTCAGCCAATGATATAGAGCAGGAACTGATGAGTATCAATGCATCTGTCAGAGAGACCAAACTGGAACAGCTGAAATCAAAGACGATGCAGAACGCACAGAGCGCTTCAGATGAAATAATGAGTCAGGCAGAAAAAGAAATTCTGGGACTTCTGATCATGGAAGGAAAAGAAGCGATTGATGATAAAGTAGAAGAAGAGCTTAAAAAAGCCGAAGAACTGGAAGAAAAAAAGGAACAAGAGAAAAAGATACTGGATGAAAGAGAAGAAATGCAGAAAGAAAAACGAGAAGAGGATCAAAAAGATCAGGAAACGCTAATCAGAAATAGCTCGAAATCGGATGCATTGGATACGAAAATCAATATAGAAAAACAGGCCACAGATCAAATGGTAAATGCACAAAAGATGATTCAGAAGATCATGGCAGACAATGACCTGTTGGAAGAAGATCTGAAAGGAATTCAGATTGATTTTAACTATTAATACTTGACCTTATACTTACTATATCCTTTATCTTAAGTATATCAGATACAAATGAGGAGGATAAAAATGAACATAAAAGAAATTGAAATGCTTACAGGGGTCTCAAAACAAAACATTCGATTTTATGAAAAACAGGGACTTCTGAATCCTAAGCGTAACAAAGAAAATGGATACCGTGTTTATACAGAACAGGATTTATATAAAATAAATGAAATTATTCTGTATAGAAAACTTGGATTTACCATTGATGATATTTTAAAAATTCAAAATGGGCAGAAATCCATAGAGGACAGTATACAGCATTATTATAATGTTGCACAGTTACAGATGAATCATCTAAGGCAGCAGATGGTGGTATATGATGAGATACACAATGACTTGCAGAAAGGACAGTCTCTGGACATTGAAAAGTACATTCTTAAGATCAATGATATGGAGAACAGAGGAATTCCGTTCTTTAGTACTGTCTCAGATTATATCAAAAAGGCACAGGATACTATGTATAAATTTATGAGGCCCCGACATACATATTGGTTTGAACCGGAGCAGCCGATATTGAATAAAGGCGAATTTCTTGTGGAATTGTTTAAGTTCGCAAATCGTGAAGATAGAGAAATTACAATCCTTCATGAAGGAATGGAACCTATTGTAGAAATTGACCAGAAAAAATATGTTGCAATGTTGGAATCTCCCCATGCGGTCACACTGCCGGGACCATTGTGGATTTTCCAAGGGTTTTTTCTAATATGCCAATATACCTACGGGTTCAAATTTGTTTATCTGTACGAATTTGATTAGGAAGAGTGAATCTATCCTTTATAACTGGATTCTATTTCCTGAACTTTGTCATAGAAATATTCATTCACAGGGACATAGATCTGATGCTTTAGAGCAAGCTGTATGACCGTGCCTGCAAACATTTCTACCTCAGATGGCTTTTGATTGATACGATCCTGAGCCATGGAAGGAAGATTGTCGGGGGCAAGTGTCCTGAGAATTTCAATATACTGATTGATATCTTTTTCAGAGAGAGCGATCCCTTCAGCATTACCGACAGCAATTACCTCACGCATGGCAGAGATCATCATGGTGTTGGCTTCACCTTTTTGAAGAACCCCTGAATAAGTAGTGCCATATACCATACAGGTCTGATTCACGCCAACATTCAGCATGAATTTACTCCAAATACGATATCTGATGTCTGCTTCGATATAATAGGGAATTTGGAATTCGTCAAAAAAAGTGCTGACAGAATTAAGATTTTGCTGCTGGGCAGGAGTAACGATACCAATGTGCAGTTTCCCCATATTACTATAATGAAACTGATTTCCAAACTTCATGGCATCCATCCCCTGTGCCACTGTAAAAATCATGTGCTCCATTCCATAGAGACTGCCAAGGTATTCTTCACTGGAAATCCCGTTCAAAACTGACATTATGATGGTATCAGGACCAACACATGGTCTGATCAGTTCGGCCGCATCCGCAAGATCGTTGTATTTCACTGCGATCAGAATCAGATCTACAGGATGTGCATGTTTCGATGAAACAGCAGGGAAGGTGCGTGCAGTTCCGTTGCAGATGACCTCCTGATCTCCATATTTCTGAAATCTGTTTTCATCCATAAGAAACTTAAGTTTTATTTCGGGATTTTTGTCAAGAATCGTACTTCCATACAAGAGCCCAAGCGCTCCCATTCCAACAATATAGATGGAATTGATTTTTTTGATCATAGGGGTATCCTCCATGTGAAGAGTTGCTGATGGTAATTGATATGTAGTAATATAACATTCTGTTATACATTATACCAGTAGGAGAGAAGAAATGACATTATCAGAATGCTTCGATCAGAATAAAATGATTTTGATGGAAGGAGCCTTAGGAGAACGACTGAAAAGAGAATATGGACTGCAGCCGGATCCGGATGAATTTGCTGATGACATGGTAAAGTTATATCAGTATAGTAAAATGAAACTATTTGGTGGATGCTGCGGTACAGATCACAGACATCTTGATTGTATGGTTGAAAAACTGTTAAGGGAAATGAAGAAGACAGAAGAAAACTTTTATGAACAATAGGAGAAGAGCATGAGGAGAAAAGACAGAGAAATTACAGATCAGGGTAAAATAAAAGAAATTATAACAGCCTGCCATTGCTGCAGACTTGGATTTTGTGAAGAAGGAAAAGCATATATAGTGCCGATGAATTTTGGATTTACAGAGAAGGATGGCAGATATGAATTCTACTTTCATAGTGCAAAAGAAGGGCGCAAAATTGACCTGATTCAAAAAACGGGATATGCCGGTTTTGAAATGGATACCAATTATCAGCTGAAGGAAGCGGAAACAGCATGTGAACATACGGCAAGTTTTCAGAGTGTGATCGGGAGCGGTAATATCAAAATCATAGAAGATCTGGATGAGAAAAAGATGGGTCTTCTTGAAATTATGAAACAGAGTACAAAAAAAGCAGATTGGGAATTTCCGGAACCCATGGTGAATGCTGTTACAGTTTTTAAACTTTCTGTTGAAGAGTATGCCTGTAAAGAACACTTATAAAGATTGAAAAATGGTTCAGACCATCAAATGAAATTGGGCGTATGACATAAAAAATCTCATGAATTAAATTTCATGAGATTTTTTGCACTTATCTTGTTATTATATTACCACAAAATCACCTAAAATTCAAGACTGGCGGAGGTCTGTAAGCGGTGTTATAATCGATTTTCAAACAGGGGAAAGGGGTGTAAGATATGGAAAAGAACTGGATGGAAATTATGCAGCAGAATAATCAACTGGCTGAAGTTCTAAAAACAAATCAATACACGGAAAAATTTGGTCTTGTGTTAACGCAGCAGGATGCACAGCTCCTTGTTCAGGAGCGCGTTATGGCGCTGAAGGAACAAAGAAGAGTAGAATTTGGACAGGGCGTTATGCCAAAGATCATATACGAGTTTTGCGATTCTGCGTATATCGATCAGAGCCACTATACGGAAATTCTGATACGGCTGCAGAATATTTTTTATCTTTATAAAAATGAAATGATGGATGAAATATCAGATGATGAACTGCTTCATTTTATGAAAGAACAGTTCGAAACGATCTGCTATGGAGATCTGGACTATCTGGAAGGAACATGTCTGATGAATTTTGCAAGTGCGATCCGTGCTGGATACGAAGGGTACAAAGAACTGGAGGGATACGGACAGTATAGTCAGTTCGATGATGTGAAACGATGGGATTATGATCTTTATATGGAAACACTGAAAGAACTTTTCTGGTAAAATAAGAGTAACTACGATGGGAGAAACAGTGAATTTAGATTCTAATAAAGAAACAGGATACGCAGTGGAAGAACTCATTGAGATCGTTTCTAATCTGGCAGATCGATTTGTTTCAAGAGAGAGCAGTTCTATTTCGTATGAAACAGCGCAACAACTTATGGATGCTGTCATTTATACGATCCGTGCACAGAATGGAGCGATTCGTGAAACCACAGTGGCAACAAAGTTATCATCAGCGTGGCAGGCATATGAGTCAGGTCATAGGATGCTGACAGATAAAGTAAAACAGTCGATGGAACAGTATAACCATATGACAGAGTATTTTGACAGCTACCATAATAAATGTCTTGAAGACACTGTCATAAAAGGAATGCCGGAATTTTTTAAATGGTATGATATAAAATATTGTCCACAGAACACCATACTTACACTTGATTACCCGATTCTGATGGATCTGTCTCAGTATGAAGGAATTCAGCGTATAGAAACATATCTGGATTGTATCGAAATGGAACAACTCTTTTTAAGCAAATTTGACAGAGCACTGGTTCTTGAAATACTATCAGAATATGATGCAGGCTATAGACTTATGATCGATAACCTATGTGAGATCGTATACCAGGATGTGTTGTGCCATTTGCTGGCTGATCAGCCTATTCAGAAAAGGATCAGTATGCAGGAGAAACTTCAGATCATAAATCAGGGAAATGTCAGCAAAGAAAAACTGAATCATCTTTCTAAAACATTTATTACTAATTTTTATCACAATGAAGCATTGTTTCATTATCTGACCCCGGTCACAGATGGACTTGTGGCAAGAATGATGCATTGAGCAGACAGGAGAAAAAATGATGCAAGGAAAAAGAATAGATCTGAAACACTATCCTAGAAAAGAACATTTTCATTATTTCATGAATATGGCATACCCTTATGTGGGGACCACGGTGAATGTCGATATTACAGAATGGATGCATCGAAGAGCAGAGATGGAAATCCCCTTTTTCCTTGGTTTTTTGCATGCAGTCGGAAATGCTGCAAATGAGATTACTGCATTAAGGCAAAGAATAGATCAGGAAGGAATTGTTGAGTTTGAACAGTGTAAGGCGTCCTATACAGTAGGATTAGAGGATGGAACTTATTGTTACTGCAGTGTTTCCTGTGACAGACCGCTGGATGAATTTATTGCATATGCAAGGAAAGAGCAGGAATCCGCAATGAAAAACCCCACCATTTCTGATGGGGAAGAGCCTTTGTCACTTTTATTTATTTCTTCATTACCATGGTTGTCCTATACCTCACTGGTTCAGCCTGTTCCGATTCCGGCAGACAGCAACCCTAGAATCACCTGGGGAAAATATTTTGAACAGGAAGGCAAAATCCTGATTCCGGTAAGTATTTTATGTCACCATGCGCTGGTAGATGGAATTCATCTGAGTCAGTTCTATGATCATTTAAAAGAGAGGCTGATTATTTAACGGGGCCTATTCATGGCGACTAGTTCCGAAAAGCGTTTTTGAGAGGGAAGATCAGAGCGTTTTTCCCTTGGAGGGAAGTTCTGATCAAAAGATGCAGAGGCTGTTTTATCCAGATGATAAATATCATCTTCAAAAAATTTACCTGGACAGCTCTGTAGGGCACCGGGTCTTAGTTCGCATGCCAGAAGAGGGGTCGCATAAGTGTCCCATGCTGTTCCAATATTAAAATGCTCTGCACATTCAAAGCCGAATCTTTGATAGTAATCAGGATCACCATAGATGATGATTGCCTGGTGACCGAGCGAGGAAGCAAGTTCCATGGTATGCCGGATCAAAGCAGAGCCAATACCTATTCCCTGCATATTACTTTGAACTGAGACGGGACCAAAGCTCAGAACAGGATAGCGAAGACCATCATCACCCTGGATCAATGCTTTTGAATACATAATGTTTCCGACGATCTGACCATTGACCACGGCAACAAAATCAAGTTCCTTTATGAAGACAGCGGAATTTCTAAGAATGTGAGCAAGGTAGTGCTCATCGCAACCTGGGACATGTCGATTCCAGAAGGCATCTCTTGTAAGTTCTTCCACAGTTCTGTAATCTGACGTTTCTTCAAGACGTAATTGGATTTCCATGATAAGACCTATTCCTTTCCAAAGATATGGAGACAATGGAGTTGGTTGGAAGCAAATGATTTTAAGTTATCAGCGCACAGGGCATGCTCCGCTTTCGCAGTCTGCGTCCAGAATATCGTACTCGTCTTCAAATGTTTCGTATTGCCGCAGAAGATTTGGATTAAATTTGGGAAGCTTTTTGGAAAGTACATCGTACTTTTCTTTTGTGATCGCTTCGTATGGTAATAATTGGTAAAAACTGTCGTCCAATGATAAGAACGTAACGCCTACGATATCGTCCCAGTTATCGTATACCCATTGTTCTACTTCATCCCATTCATCTGGTCTGACATGAATGGTATTGGATGCATTATGATCCACATAATGTTTCATGAGCGTGCGATAGAGCTCGAGCTGTTCCAGTGCAGATACATCGTATTTCGTTCTGCCTTCAGGTGCTTTGACCGGAAATTCAAAGACTTTAGTCTTATGATCTTCAGTGGTCTGTCCAACTTCAGGGTGCCATGGAAATCCTGCATCAGCTAGTGCCTGTGCAAGGGGATCCTTCGCACTGACGCGGACACGTCTGATGTAATAAGGTGAATGTGAAAAATGCACACCACTTGAGACAGTAGGAAGCTGACTGATCGTACCGGATGGTTTTACAGCTGTTACAAGCTTTGGACGATTCATTTTTAGAAAATCCGCAAGTTCAAATGCAGCTTCTCTTGCAGTTTTTCTCAGCGCACTTAGGAGTCCGGCAAATTCTTTTTCTGAAAGAGCAGTTGCATTTTTGAAGTCCATGACACCTGTGATCGAACAGCCGGTCAGTCTGTCTTCCTGATTTACCAGATTCCATTCATGGAGCTCAAGCTCAATACTGGCCATACGGTATCCAATTCTGGCTGAATATTTCTGTGCCTTCATCATGGATTTTTTATCATAAGTTCCATCAGGTCTGACAAATCCCATCAGATTCACTTCAGAAAGGTTGCAGACACCACGGTCTCTTAACAGGATTTCAAAACAAGGATTTCCTCCCTGCACATCTTCTCGTCTTCTCTTCATTTCTTCAAAATTAGCAAAGGAAGGTTCACCTGAAATTTTTAGTTTTTCAAAATGTGAATGAAGTTCTTCACGGGTGGGACGTTTCTTATAGATGACAGAGTTGTTGGACAGAGCACGATTCAATGTCAGCTTATTCTCGATCCAGTTTCCATCATCGTCCTGATAATACAGATTTGCCTTTGCATTTAAGACCTCTGTTTCATCTGCGTCGCAGAACACGATTTCAGCACTGCGGCGAACACCACCAGATACAACATTTTCTGCAATGATCGTGGCAATGTCAAGGGCATCAATGGGAGAGATGGACTGCCACTGTTGATAATTTGCATTTCGTTTTTCTTTAAAGAGCCGGCTGATCTTTTCAAACATCTGCTTGATGTTATTATGTCCGGAGGCATATCCGCCAAATGTTTTTAACCGCTCGCCTTCTGGTCTTACATTATTGTAATTAATAAAAATGTATTCAATCCCTACATATTGTTTTGAGGAAAGGATATCAAAGAACAGATCGATCGCACTGGACCATCCAAATTTACTGTCACCAATTTCTAATTCAATTGCATTATTATTGAGGAGCCTGAGTTCAGTGTATTCTTTTCTGGCACTGGCAGGGCTGGCTTCATAGGATTTGTGAATGATTTCGATCTTGCTGTTGATCTTTGGCAATTTTCTGACGTATTCGCGTTCTACTGACAGACCAACACCGGTTCCAAGCATCAGAACAAAAAAGATCTCTGAGAATTTTTTCAGGCTGTCAATTGTAACAAAGCTACAGTTGAAGTTACTGAGTGGATACAGATAGGATGCTTTGCTTCCACCGATCCATAAAGAACGTCCTGAAGGAAATAGCTTCAGATGATACATCAAATCATAAATTTCCTCTGCTTCCGTCACAAGATCGGCAGTGATCTTTTCTGTGATCTCAATATCCTGACGTTTCATGGCATCGAGCTCAAGACCGATATTGAATTCAACAACACGAAAACAGGTCTCCCACCAGAATTCCCGTCTTTTTTCTTCGATAACAGGTCTGCTGTAAGTTCTGTAATAAACGAATTTTCCAAGTTCTGTTGGAAAAGGATCCGGAAGATGTTTGTATTTTGTAATAAAATCAGAAGAGAGAAAGCGTCCCTGATATTTTGTCTGGTTCGTAGAACGAAGCAGCTTACGTTGTGCCTTATAATCAGCATAGGAATCTGCGACCTGATCCAGGTTCGCTAAAAAGAGTTCCTTAACGACCTGCCTTTCAACGTCTTCCACGCGCAGACCTTCCTGGTAATTTGCCTCAATTTTGTCTGCAATCTGCTTCGCAATATCAGGATTTTCTTCATTTACTGATATCATAGCCTTATAGATGGCATGAATGATTCTTTCTTTGTCAAAAGGAACGATCGTCCCATTTCTTTTTTTGATTGTTTTTTTCATATGTTTGTTACCCACCTGCTTATTGGTCATACTCACAATAAAATGTATGTGGAACGAGATCGCATATATTTTATTGCTGTTTTACTATCATATCACGCACAATGCATTTAGTCTACTAGATATAGGGGGTAAAACATGAATTGTACTATATGTGGTATTATTGCAAATATTTAAACAAATGATACAATAAATACGATAATCAATTAAAAATAACAGGAGAGCAAAAATGAGACTTGTAAAAGGAAGACCTGCAGATCTTGAAGGAAGGCAGGAAAAGGAAATCAGAGTCTATGATTTATTGGACAGGTTAAAGATAGAGTACGAAAGAGTCGATCACGAGGAAGCAGCGACCATGGAAGTCTGTGGCGAAATCGACGCAGTTCTGAACAGTCTGATCTGTAAGAACCTCTTTTTGTGCAACAGACAAAAAACGCAATTTTATCTATTAATGATGCCGGGCAGGAAAGTTTTTAAAACAAAAGATTTATCTGCACAGATTGGTTCGGCAAGACTTTCGTTTGCAGATGCGTTCTATATGGAAGAGTTTCTGGATATTAAACCGGGAGCGGTCTCTGTCCTTGGACTGATGAATGATCTGAAGAATAAGGTACAACTACTGATTGACCAGGATGTGCTGAAGAATGATACCATTGGCTGTCATCCCTGTGTCAACACGAGCAGTCTTAGGATCAAGACCAGTGATCTGTTCGAACACATTCTTCCTGAAATGTCACACACCCCCGTTTTTGTAGAACTGCCATCCTATGATGAAATAACAGTGGAATAACTGTAGAAAAAATTCCCTTTACATACGGCAGTATGGCTGTATAAAAATAGATTGACGAAATTTAATCATAGTGATATCATAATGATATCACTATAGAACGATCTATAGGAAGCAGGCATGCTACAAATGCAGAATGGAGAAAAGATGGAAGAGAAAATATTAAACAAAAATAAGAATGGAATGTTGGTCCTGATCGTAACCGTCTTGGCGTATCTGGCAGCACTGGCACTGTGTATTTTCAGTTCAGTCTATTTTAATGTAGTAGTACTGACATTGAGCATCATCTGGCTTTGTCTTGGATGGATCCCGTTGATGGGACTTCGTGTATTAAAACCACAGGAAGCACTTGTCATGACATTATTCGGAAACTATGTAGGAACGCTAAAAGAGGATGGTTTTTATTTCGTTAATCCTTTTAGTACCAGTGTTAATCCAGCAGCAAAAACAAGATTAAAACAGAGTGGTGACGTAGAACATACGACAGGATCCACGATCAATCTTGCAACGCTGACCAGTGCACCAGCGATTGAAACGGTAAATAAAAAGATTTCCCTAAAAATCATGACATTAAATAATAACAAGCAAAAAATCAATGATTGCCTGGGAAACCCTGTAGATATTGGAATTGCAGTCACATGGAGAGTTGTCGATACAGCCAAAGCAGTATTTCACGTTGACAATTTTAAAGAATACCTTTCCCTGCAATGCGATACTGCACTAAGAAATATTGTCCGTAACTATCCTTATGATGTTGCGCCGAATGTAGATACAACAGGTGATGGTCAGGCAGATGACGGAAGTCTTAGAGGTTCAAGTGAAATTGTTGCACTCAGAATCAAAGATGAGATCCAGAAGAGAGTCATGGAGGCAGGACTTGAGATCATAGAAGCAAGGATCACCTATCTTGCCTACGCACCTGAAATTGCAGCAGTTATGCTCCAAAGGCAACAGGCTTCGGCAATTATTGATGCAAGAAAAATGATTGTAGATGGAGCTGTTGGTATGGTCGAAATGGCGCTGAAAAAATTAAGTGAGACAGGTGTCGTCGAATTGGATGAGGAACGTAAAGCAGCGATGGTATCTAATTTGCTGGTCGTATTGTGCGGAAACAAAGATGCACAACCGATCGTAAATTCTGGCAGCCTATATTAATGAATTGATGGTGATGATTTGGGTGATAAAGAAAAGAAACAGGTTCCGCTGAGATTATCAGCAAAATTATATGATGCACTGGCAAACTGGGCAGAGGATGACTTCAGGTCTGTGAATGGACAGATTGAATACCTGCTGACAGAATGTGTCAGACAGAGGAAAAAGAATGGGAAGTATGTCTCTGATGAATTGGACA
>JAQVCQ010000050.1 GCA_028689715.1 Lachnospiraceae bacterium | reverse complement strand
GGGAGTGCAAATCCAACTCCTGCACAACTTCTTCCAATAACTGAAATGGTCTCTCTCTCTTTTCCCGCCTGTGTGATCGCAGGTATCATGGACCAAAATGGGATGTCCATGATCGTATAAGTGATTCCCCATAAAAGATAGGCAGCTGAAATATAAATTAAAAGTGAATTTCCGGACAGATTTTCCGGAACGGAAAACATGAACCCAATCACAAGCGCGTTAAGCAATGTGCCTGTCATGATCCAGGGTCTGAATTTGCCAAATCTTGTATTCGTCTTCTCAACGATGACCCCCATGAGCGGATCATTAAATGCATCAAATATCCTGGCCGACATGAACAGGACACCTATAAATGTGGCACTCACCCCAAGAACTGTATTATAATAGTACATTAAAAATCCTGAAATCAGGGCGTATGCCATATCTTTTCCTACTGCTCCGACTCCATAACCAACTTTAATCTTTTTTGATATCCCCATATTAAATCCAACCTTTCTTCTATTGAATCTGAAAGCTGATTACTGTTTCAGGAATCTGCTCTCCTTTTATGATCAATGCGCCTTCTCCTTTAGAACATACAGTTTTAATGATGACACCGCCCATACCACCTTTTAAGCTGATCAGATTTGGGCCGACCAATTCGATCCCACCATTTGCGGTAACAGAAAGCGGTTCCTGATAGAATGGCAACACCTGGTTATTCTCATCTGTCATCCGGATCCGGATCAGTTCCATATCGCAGGTCTCTCCCATCCCCTCCAGTGTTGTGCGACCATTGACCTCCATACAAACCTTTTTCACAGGTTCCTTGATCACAGTTTTTTGAATTGTTCCATTTTTTATAGCCTCAAATCTGTAGCTGGTCGTCTCGCCTCCCCAGCTTGCAAAGTAATCATTATAGAGTCGTATTCCATCCTGAAATGTAATTCTCTGAAACAACATCAGTCTCAACATTTTCAGCTTATATTTTAATGGAAGATCCGCCTGTCCATATTTTCCTACAGCAGTCAGCACTTCTTTCAATGCTTCTGCTTTTTTGTAAGAATAACCCTCGCCCTTTTCCATCAGTTCACCTACAAAATCGTCAATTCTGACCGGAGGATGCGGCAACGCCGGGAAGGATTTTCGGTCGGGATAAAATTCTTTTACGAACTGATTATTTTTATAGACTCTGATGCTGTCCGCATTGGTATAGGCATAAAATGAAGGCAGATACCCTGCATTGTGTTCACCAATGTTCAGAGTCGATGGGATCACCAGGATCCCACCTTTTTCACTCTGGCTGCTATATGCATATGCAGCCGGTTTTGGATTGCGAAACATATCAAGCACACCGTGGTAACAGATGCGGTCACCACTTCCAAAATCCTGATGTGTATTATAATCCGCCATGCACCATCCAAATCCACCTGACACGCCTTCTTCTGCCATACAGTCATTGAGCACTCTGGCATGTCTGTTTGCATGTTCCATTCTTCGTTCCTCTGAATCAAAAGATTTCGTCGGAAACATATGTCCATTGTATTCTGTTACAAGATATCCGCACTCTGTTTCCTTTGTGACCTGTGCACGTTTTTCGATTCCAGGGTTATTTCCTCTGTGCGAAAAGTCATTGTAGGTATAGACATCTTCCAGCAAATGGCTGTTCTTGATAAAACGCACCCCGCCGGTCTGTCTGGATGGATCCAGTCTGTGCGCCAGTTCATTTGTTCTTTCATAAAACGAATCATCATCTGCTGATTCGTTGATCCGGACTCCCCACAGTATAATACTTGGATGGTTTCTCTGTTCCAGAATCATTTCTGAAAGGTTACCAAGCGCACACTGTTTCCATTCCTCATCCCCAATATGCTGCCAGCCTGGAAGTTCTGTTACCACAAGAAGTCCCATTTCATCACATGCATCCAGAAAATGCCTGCTCTGCGGATAGTGCGATGTACGGACGGCATTCAGTCCAAGCTCCTCTTTTAAAATCCTGACATCCTGAACCTGCAGATTTTTTGTTGCTGCATATCCGATCAGTGGATAAGACTGATGCCTGTTCAGCCCTCGGATCTTGTATTTACTTCCATTTAAATAAAATCCATCTTTTTCAAAGCGGATCCTTCGAAATCCGATTCTGTCAGTTCTACTGTCGACCACTTCATCATTGCAGATCAGCTGCGTTACCAGATCATATAAAAATGGCTCTTCCGGCGACCAGAGTCTGACTTTATCCTGCATCGCATCATCAGCAAGTGTCATATTCACTGTCATGTCACCTTCATCCGGTATCTCTGCCATAACGGTAAAGCTTTTTATGCATTCATTCTCACTCATCAGATTCTGTCTGATCTGAACCTTTCCTGTCCCGATAAGCTTGATCTGACTGCTTAGTGTTTTTTCTGTTTCCTGTTCGTTTCCTGTTGTGATAAAGAGTTCTTCAATTCTTGTCTGTGGTCTGATCAGAAAGCTCACTTCTCTGTAGATCCCACCATATGTCATATAATCGATTACATGACCAAACGGTGGAATATTAAGTATTTCTCTGCTGTCTGCTTTTACGCACAGTACATTTTTTTCTTCATATAACAATGCATCTGTCACATCAAATGAAAATGCTGTATAGCCTCCATCATGAGATCCTATCAGCTTTTCATTCAGAAAGACTTCAGCTCTGTGCGCGACTGCTTCAAATACAAGTAAGACCTGCTGCCCTTTCCAACTCTGATCGGCTTCGAATTCCTTCCTATATCCACTGGTCATCTGATACTCCGATTCATCAAAGTAATGATATGGAAGTATTTTATTCGTATGCGGCAGTTCGATCTGCTCCATCCCGGACGAATCATAACTTTTTTTTATCATATCCTGCTCGAAATCAGACTGGAACATCCAATCTTTATTAATGGCAATTCTTTTTGTCATGTTTGCTCTCCCTTCGAAATAAGAAGTCCATTCATGATCAGATCCATCATGGACTCAAGTGCTTCTCTATAACTGATCTGATTGTCTGCCAGTACCTGACTTCCCAAAAAATGTTCAAAAGCTCCTTCTATTACAGCTTTTACAATTGCAAGGCTGACCGGTCTGATCAATCCCTGATCGATTGCTTCCTGCATCAGCATCAACGTTACTTCCCATCCGGTTTCCAGTCTGTACGAAACCAAGTCGTAGACCTTGGGATATTTTTCACGGATCTGTCTGATCTGGCGAAGATCGATATTTCTATACTGTTCAGGCAGAACAATTACGATCTGTCTGATCTTCTCTGTTAAGGTCAGATCACTTTTCAGAATTTTTTCTTCTTCCTCTTTGATCCGGTCAAAGCCATAGGTGACCATTTCATTCAGTAACTGTTCTTTATCACTGATTACCTGATATAATGTCTTTTTACTGATTCCGAGACTTTTTGAAATATCATCCATTGTAAATTTAATTCCCTTATCATTAAATAAAGAAATGGCTGCTTCGTATACTTTACTCTGTAATTCTGTCTCATTCATTCGATCATCTAAGTCCCTTCTTAAAACAAAATGAATCATCATTTCAATTTACTTGTTAGAAAAAAAACGGAAACCAGAAAACTATTTTTAGTTTTCCAGTTTCCATTATCATATCATACCACGGTTCCATCTGGCTATATGGCAATAGCGCCAATCCTGATCTGTCCGTTTTATTCATTCTTACCAAATGGAAAGAATGTGCTGCATCAAAAGACTTGTTAACGCAATGCTGACCCAGCATAAAAATCCCTGAATCATCGGTTTTGCACCTGTTCTGATCAATTTTTTGATATCTGTACAAAAACCGATCGCTACCATTGCCATAACGATCAGGTATTTTGAGATGGTCTTAAAAATAGTAAATACTTCCGGATCGATTCCTGCACCAATGCTGCAGGTCGTGATCAGAGAAGCCAGCAGGAAAAATAAGATGAAGGTAGGGAAAGATTTTTTTATGCTGTTATTTTGATTCCTTCCCTGCATCATTCCAAGCACCAGTGTAATGGGAATGATCGCAAGTGTTCTTGTCATTTTAATGACTGCTGCAGCATCAAGTACCATACTTCCCGTTCCGTGTATGCTGTCCCAGGCTGATGCTGCTGCGGTAACAGATGACGTGTCATTGACTGCAGTGCCTGCAAAAATTGAAAATCCCTCATTCGAAAGACCCAGCAGAATTCCAAGTGTTGGAAATATAAGGGCTGCAATTACATTGAACAGAAATATAACAGAAATTGCCTGTGCCACTTCCTCTTCATCCGCCCCGATGACAGGTGCTGTGGCAGCAATCGCAGATCCACCACAGATTGAAGACCCTACCCCTATCAGAACAGCATTCTTATAAGGCACTTTTGCAATTTTGTAATATGCAAAGCTCACGAGCAATGAAATGGATATTGTTGAAAAAATAACCGGAAGGGACGTCATTCCAGTCTTCACAACGACCCCTAAATTCATACCAAATCCTAACAACACTACTGCAGCCTGCAGGATCTTTTTTGATGTGAACTGAATTCCTGGTCTGATTTCTGTCCTTAGTTCAGACTTGTTTTTTATGATCATTGCACCCAGGATTCCGATCAGTATTCCAAACACCGGTGCACCGACCACCGGCAGCAGGGAACCGAACAGATAAGCAGGATATGCCAGCAATGCGCAAAAGATGATTCCAGATTTATTTTTCATACCATTTCCTCCAGTTGATCTAATGATTTTTATCGATTGATAAAGTTCTTATTTCTTACAATTTTTTACTTTATCATAGATCAATAATAACGTATAATTATTTATAATTATTTATATATAATATAAATTTATCGTTATAAAGTGAGGTATTAGAATGCTCGATTATAAGATCCGGACATTTTTAACTGTCTGTAACTTCATGAATTTTACAAAGGCAGCGCATCATCTTAACATGACCCAGCCCGGTGTCTCCCAGCATATCCATAAACTCGAAGAAGAGTATGGAGCCATTTTGTTTTCATACAGAGAAAAAAAGCTGGAACTTACTGAGGCCGGAAAAAAACTGCTTCAGGCTGCACGAACCATGGAACATGATATCGACCTGTTAAAAATGAAGATGCGGATGACCCAGGAAAGTCAGAGCCATATTTCATTTGGTGCCACTCTGTCGATTGGAGAATTTGTTATGCCACCTATTCTGACTTCCTATTTAAGTGTCTATCCTCAGACCAGTCTCCGGATGAAAATCGATAACACTTCGCACCTGCTCCATGCACTCGAAGAAGGACAGATCGACTTTGCACTGATCGAAGGATATTTTGAAAAATCTGCATACGACTACAGTGTTTTTGACAATGTTCCGTTCATTCCTGTTGCTTCTCCCGATTTTATAGCAAGTCATTTTTCGAATGAATCAGTAAGACCTTCCCCAGAGATCACACTGAAGGATCTGTTTATGCACAGAATCTTTGTAAGGGAAGATGGTTCCGGTACGAAAGAAATTTTAGTACGTTATCTACAGGAGCATAATTTCTCTATTGATGATTTTGCTTCTGTCACTGAGATCAACAGTATGCATGCTATTAAAGAAATGGTATGCAATGGAAGTGGTTTGACGTTTTTGTTCAGATCTGTGGTAGAAAAAGAATTAGAAGATGGACGTCTGGATATTCTGCCTCTTTTAAATTGGAATCTTTCGCATGAATTCACCATGATCCGTTTAAAAGGAAGTGTTTTTCCTGATGAGTATCAGGAATTTTATCATTTTATAAGGACACCCAAATTATCTAATTAGTTTTGATAAAATCAATTAATAATTTTTATTTAATCCATTTTGCAATGATTTGACAGTAATTTTTTCTGGATTATCCCATTAAAAAATGTTATAATTTATAAAATTGAATCAATCTCAGAGGGGAGATATTTTATGGCAGGGAGCAAAGAACGATTGAAAGTCAGAACGATTGCGATTCACCAGAAAATGATTCTGTTTATTACACTTTTAAGTATTTTTATCTCAGGTCTGATCGGTACGACTGCATACCTGACATCAGAAGCCTATCTGATGGATCAGATCAGAGGGGAACTGATGAACATTACTTCTTCCACCGCTGCTTTTATTGACCCAGAAGAACATAAGCAGCTGGTTCCGGGAGCAGATGCTCTTCCATTTTGTGCAATATACAATGAAAAGCTTGGAACGATCATGGAAGAAACAGGTTGTGCCTATATTTACACGATCGCAAGAGATGGTAATAATGTTTATTATGTTCTGGATGGATCAATGGAATCTCTGATTGGTGATCCATGTGATGATTCAGCAACCATTGAACGGGCATTTCAAGGCGAGACTGTTTATACACCTGATGTTTATACCGATGAATTTGGAACCTTTATCTCAGGCTATACACCGCTCAAAGATGAATCCGGACAGGTCATTGCTGTAGTCGCGGCTGACAGGGATATTTCCTATATCCGCTCTCTTTCCATGAATCTGCTGCTTCGCATGGCTCTGATCGCAGTCATAGGTGCACTGATTTCTATCTTTGCAGGTTACCTGTATTCAAGACGGATCAGTAAATCAATCCTTAGAATCTATTATGATGTGAAAGAAATTGCAAATATGGATGGAGATCTCACTGCAAGGATCAATATCCGGTCCGGAGATGAAATCGAATCTCTTGCAGGTGAAGTCAATAAACTTTTTGAAAAACTGTGTACCATGATCGATACCATAAAGAGCGATACGCTTGAAATCGGTGGTTGTATAGAAAGTGTTGTATCAGCATCTGAAGAAAATACAGCATCTATATCAGAAATGGCAAACCTCTCCGATCATATGGCTGGCAATATCAGCAGTCATGTCCATAATATTCATGACAGTATTGATGCAATGGATGCCTTTTCAGTTGAACTGGAACAGGTCGTTACGAATATGGTCCTGATCAAGCACAATTCGGATGCATCCAATGAACTCAGCCTGAAGGGAACATCGACTCTTTCTGAATTAAAAACAGCCAATGATACTACGATCTCGACAACAGCTGAAATTGCATCACAGGTCAAGGCACTTACTGAAGGCTCTTCTGAAATTGGCAATATTGTTAATACCATTACAGAAATTGCAGATCAGACCAATCTTCTTTCTCTGAATGCGACCATCGAAGCTGCCCGTGCCGGAGACGCCGGAAAAGGATTTGCTGTCGTTGCAGAGGAGATCAGAAAGCTTGCGGATCAGTCTTCTGCTTCAGCCAATAACATTGCACAGCTGATTCAGATGATTCAGTCTGAGATCGCAAATGTAAATCAGTCCGTCATTCAGATCGAGGGCTGTACCACTACACAGACTGAGGCTGTTATCAAAACTGAAACTGTATTTCATGATATCCAGGGTTCCATACAAAGCGTGATTGAACATTTAAATGAAGCAAATAAACGGATCTCCATGTTAGATCAGCACAAAGCAAAGGTAACAGATAATTGCCATATTATTACAGACTCCTTCCTGGAGACTTCGGAACAGGTACAAAATATTTCAGGTCAGATCCAGGAACAGACTTCAGCAACCGAAGAGATCAATGATGCGATCCTTCAGATCAGTGATTTGACAGCACAGCTCACTAATTTAGTCCGTGCATTTAAAACAAAGTAATCATCACATCGAAAAATATTATTATAAGTAAGAAGAAGGAATCATGAGAACGGATGGATCATGATCCCTTCTTCTTTCATTTTACAATTGATTTTTTCAACAAAAGCGAGTGCTTTTTCACCATCACCATGGACACAGACTGAGTCGACCTTAATCGGAATATCCCTGCCAGTTATTGAGGTCACAACACCTTCCCTGATCATTCTGATCACACGTTCCACGGCAATTTCATCCTCTTCTATCACAGCACCCTTACAGTTCCTGGACACAAGTGTGCCATCATCATTGTATGCTCTGTCAGCAAACACTTCACTGCAGGCTCTGATCCCGGTGTCCGCCGCAGCCTTGATCATTTCGCTGTTACACAGTCCCAGCAGTATGATATCCTCAGAGATTTCAGCGATTCCTTCACAGATAGCTTTAGCAAGGGTATAATCCTTTGCTGCCATGTTATAGAATGCTCCATGTGGTTTTACATGATAGATTCTACTTCCCTGCGCTCTGCAGATCCCTTCCAATGCCCCAATCTGATATTGTGTGTATGCTTTGGCTTCCTCTGAACTTAAGTGCATATTTCTTCTGCCAAATCCCATAATATCTGGAAACCCTGTATGTGCTCCAATATGAACGCCCTTTTCATGCGCCATAGCAACCGTATGTTTCATTACGACAGGATCAGAAGCATGGTATCCGCATGCAATATTAGCTGAAGAAATAAATGATATGACTTCACGATCCATACCCAGACTATATCTGCCATAGCTTTCTCCCAAATCACAATTTAAATCAATTTTATATTCCACAATACTCCTCCTGATCTGCGATTCCTGTTTATATGTCAAAATTTTTAATAGGTTACGATAATACGGTCCCTTTTGAACAGATTACTATTCAAATTTTAACTGCACATTCTTTACATCACTGACGAACATATGGCCCGGTGCATGCGTGATCGCAAAATCTGGACAACTCTTCATCAGGACAGCCTGTGGTGTCACACCGCAAGCCCAGAATACCGGAACTTCTCCCGGTTCGATTGTCACTCGATCTCCAAAATCCGGCTTGTTTATGTCAGAAATGCCTATCTTTACGGGATCTCCAATAAAAAGCGGTGCACCATGCACTCTGCTCATTCCTGCTGTTACCGACACACTGGTCGAAATCTTATCATATGGAACAGGTCTCATGCTGACCACCAGATTACCCGAAAAAATACCAGCCTCTTTACAAGGAACATTTGTCAGATACATGGGAACATTTTTTCCTTCCTCAATGTGCCGGACAGGTACCCCTGCTTCAATCAGTTCTGACTCGAATGAAAAACTGCAGCCGATCAAAAATCCCACAAGATCACTTCTTTTTAAATGACTGACATCTGTAAATTCTCCTGTCAGGACCCCATTTTCATACACTCTGTACTTTGGTATATCCGTATAGATATCTGTATTTTCTGCAAGATAAGTCAATTCCCCGCTTCCAGCATCTGTTACTTCAAGCAAGGGACATGACCTTGGATTACGCTGAGCAAACAAAAGAAAATCATATGCATATTTTTTAGGTAGTATCACGAGATTGGCCTGTGCATATCCATCACAATATCCTGCTGTCGGTCCTGAAAAATTGCCTGTTCTGATCTCTTGTCTAAGCTGTGCTGGTTTCATTTCCATATTAAAGACCCCCTGTTTCCTGAAATAAATGTCTGATCTGCTTTTGTTCTTTTTTATAAATAGAAACCGCTTTTCGATACGATATCTTAAAGAACCGGATCTCATCCTGTGGTCTGCACTGTGCCAATAGCGGAAGGTCAGGTGTGATCACTGTTGCGATTTTCGCATAACCGCCTACAGTCTGCCTGTCTGCCATCATGATCATTGGCAGTCCATTCCCTGCTACCTGAATGGAACCGGGTGCGATTCCATCTGAAATCATATCACTTCCATGTTTCGTTTCGATCACGCCACCGTTTAATTTGCACGCCATTCGATTAGAGTCATTTGAAACTGTATAACTGTTTTCCAGAAAAGTCTCTATTCCTGTACTTGTAAAATAATCTGCCTGTGGTCCCATCACAACTCTGATCGAAAGTGGATTTTTCTTTGTCATTTTTTTCCCTGTAGGGTATTTTGCCGGTCTGACAGTCTGCCTGCGACCAGGTTGCAGCCTGTCTCCTGCCTTTAATGGTCTTCCCTCAATTCCGCCTATTCCACATTTTCTGTCCGTTGATACTGATCCCAGGACTTCCGGCACCGCAAAACCTCCTGCCAAGGCCAGATAGGTACGACATCCATCCTTTGCAAATCCCATCTGTAGGATATCTCCGGATTCGACCAGAATAGGGCTGTTCCTCTGACATGGTATCTGGTTAATTTTACTATCCATATCGGCACCACAGATCGCAATCATACATTTCTCATGAAAGCGCAGCATCCCTCCTGATACTGTAAATTCAAGTACTCCTTCGTTCATTTTATTGCCGACCAGTGCATTTGCCCACATCATCGATCTGTAATCTGCAGCACCACATGCTGAAAATCCATATTCCTGCAGACCCGATCTGCCCAGATCCTGAATCATGGTCATGGCTCCCGGTGAAATCACCTCTATCATGAAGCAGCACCTCCTTACTATTTAAAATTCAAATTCACCCTCTGTAATACTGACAAAACGTACACGGTCACCCGGTTGTAGCAAAACAGGCTGTTCCTGCTCTTTTTGATACAGTTTTAATGGTGTCCTGCCGATCAGCTGCCAGCCGCCCGGTGAGGGCAGTGGATAGATCCCTGTCTGTTCTCCGCCGATTCCTACACTGCCCATCGGAATCTCAAGTCTCGGATTTGCAAGCCTTGGTGCGTGGATTCTTGGATCCAGACCACCAAGATATGGAAATCCGGGCAAAAATCCGATCTGATACACATAATAGGTCGGTTCTGTATGGATCCAAATGACTTCCTCTGGTGTCATCCCTGCATAAGCTGCCACTGTTTCAAGATCTTCTCCATACTTTCCACCATAGACGACCGGAATTTCAATGACCCTTCCATCCTGATCCTCCACATCTGCTGTAACCTCTTTTACCTTTTTGATCAGTGAACCGATCTTTTTATAAGAGATCTGGCAGGGATCATAAAAAACAAGCAGGGAGCAGTAGGATGGAATACTTTCTCTGATTCCGGGTATCTTTTCTTCTTTTAAAAATCTGTGAAGTCTTTGCACCTTCCTGTTCACGTTAAGATCGATCTTATTTTCAAACATGACTGATATGGCACAATCACCAACAGGTTCAATTTTTCTAATATTCATGCCAAACTCCTATATAGCAGTGTTTTACACCGCAACATAAAATTCTTTTTCAATTACCTTTTCGAACCAGTCATTCTGAGTCTTTCTGTATTCAATCGAAAATCCGACACTCTGCCGCATCAGTTCCACGATCGCAACATTCATTTCCATATCAAACCCATCAATTCCTGGTCTGAGCGATCCTGTCATATCAATGATCCCGCTCTTTGCAGCTGCTTCCATGACACTTCGCTCCATTTCTCCTGTATGCATGATCGAAAGATCATTTTTTAAAAAAGCCAGTGCCGCAATCATTCCATAGCATCCCCAGTCTGAGACTGTTGCCGTAATAATATGGTCTGTCGCACTTTTTGCAAGGATTCCACCCTGACATTCGCACTGACACTGGTTGGCCCCGCTGTAGGGGATGTATTTTCTAATGTGATCTGCAATGGCTCCCATTCCGATTTCATTACCAAGGTCACCAATTGCGATATTCAATACGCCGCTCTCTTTCAGCTTTTCAAACAGGACATCTGTTTTTGCTTCCAGTTCCGTCACATTCATACCGACTGCATTATGATATTCTCCAAAGCAGTTCGCTCCCGGCGCCTCGATTGATATGACTGCTTTAGGCATCATATGTTTCATCATCCAGTCTGCCTGTTCTTCTGCCTGTTCCCTGTCTTTTGTAAACGTGATCATTCCCATTGAGTAAGGCAGTCTTCTGAGTGACTCGATCTCCTCCATCACATGAAGTCCAACCGAATTGGCACACTGGAACACTGCTTTTTTATTGTCTTCCGGACATATGATCACTGGTTTTGCATCATAAGCAGCAATCAATGCTCTTGCAAGCAGGATCGATCCTACCATTCCATCCATTTCAGGCATATGGAATGGTAGAAGTATGAACCCTGTTATGATATAGACCAGGTCTCCTTTTTGTAAAACACAATCCAGTGCATTTGCACTGGATATTGTAAGTGGCGATTTGTTAACAGCTCTGCTGCCTTTATATAATATTCTGGACACTCCATATCCGCGTGGATCAAGATTCATAATATGATCAAGATTCTCACCCACATGATACTGTCTCAATTCTTCTCTGTTCATATGTGGCTCCTTATTTTTTCCCGATCGCTGTCAGATACTCATCCATTAATACTTCCTGGAGGCTTTTCAGAAGCTTTGGTGCTTTTCCTCCTACAGGTCTCCCATCCACTTCCCCTGCCTTCAGACAGAAATTGCTTGAAGAGCTGACGATAATTTCGTCTGCATCCAGCAGTTCCTCAAGAGTATATTCTCTTTCCTCGACCGGAATCATTAGCTTTTCACACATTTTGATCAGATGTGCTCTGGCAATACCCGGAAGAATATAACAGTCTGCAGGATGTGTAATAAAAATTCCATCTTTTACAATACTTACATTACTGTGTGCACATTCTGTAACAATGCCATCCCTGTGAAAAATGATCTCATCACATCCTGCTTCTTTTCCTTTTTGTGCCGCCATTACATTTGGAATCAGATTCAGTGTCTTAATATTACAATGTAAGAACCTTGTATCCAGGACACTTAAAAGCTTCAATTCTTTCTCCGGGTTTCCGATGGAGGAAGGTCTGATCATGATCCAGATATGTGCCGGAGTCTCTGGGAATTCGTGCTTTCTGGGTGCTACGCCTCTTGTAACCTGCCAGTAAACAAATAATTCTTCTCCTTCGACCTTTTTTACCATGGTATTTAACAGATCCTTTAATTCTTCTTTTGTATAAGGAATCGCGATTCTTAACAGCCCTGCACTATTAAAGAACCTGTCTATATGTTCATCCAGATTAAAAATGACATGATTCCCTGCACAGGTCGCATCATAAACACCGTCTCCGTAATAATGCACTCTGTCATCAAATGGAATCATCATGTTTTCGATTTCGTCAAATTTTCCGTCATAAAAGCCTAAATTCTTCATTATTCCGCCTCTTTTGCATTTTATTTTTATATGCCGGGCGTTTTCATATCCGTCCGGTAGGATTCTTATTTGATCCGCATGGCCACATATTCCATGATCAGCTTCACACAGTCCTCGTACCCAAGTTTTTCCGTATCTAAACACAGATCATAATTATCAGGGCATCTCCAGACTTTTCCTGTATGATATTTATAATACTGGCTTCTGTATCTGTCCATTTTCTTTCTGTATTTTTCTGCCTGCTTTTCAGTGAGATCCTTTTCTTCCATAATGTGTCGAACACTGGCTTCCTTATCAGCATGCAGAAAGATCGAAATCATATTTGGGTCATCCTGTAATATAAAATCAGCTGCTCTTCCGATCACGACATAGGAATCTGTGCGTGCCATTTCTTTTAAGATCTTTGCCTGATAATTGAACAGATTATTATCAGAAGTAAAATTACCACTTTCCGGTGGGATCAGTTCTCCATTGTAAACTTTCTTTGATACCTTATATAACAATGTATTCTTGACTGATTCATCAGCACTGGCGAACAGAGCCTCACTGATACCGCTGTCCTCTGAAGCCAGGCTCATTAACTGTCTGTCATACAGCCCGATCTGATATTCTTTGGCAAGCATCGATCCGATCGTCGTTCCACCGCTTCCGCAGGTTCTTGTAATTGCAAGGACAAATTTTTCCATAACACGCCTCCTCTACTGACCAAGATAAGCTTTTCTCACCCTGTCATCCTGCAGCAGGTCTTTTGCCTGACCGCTCATTGATATTCTGCCAACTTCAAGTACATAGGCTCTGTCCGAAATCGATAATGCCATTCTTGCATTTTGCTCTACTAAAAGTACTGTGATGCCCTGTTCATGAACTTCTTTAATGATATCAAAGATCTGCTCCACTAAGATCGGTGACAGACCCATGGAGGGTTCGTCCATCAGCAGAATGGAAGGTGCACTCATCAGTGCACGGCCAACTGCCAGCATCTGCTGCTCACCACCCGAAAGAGTCCCTGCTGCCTGCCTGAATCGCTCTTTCAGTCTTGGAAATCTATGATATACATCTTCGATCCGCTCTGCGATCAGATTTTTTTCTTTCACACAGTACGCACCCATTTCAAGATTTTCTTCCACTGTCATTTCCGGAAAGACATGTCTTCCTTCCGGCACATGTGCCATCCCTAATTTAATAATATCACTTGCATCCGTCTTCAGTAAATTGATTTCATTCAGGACAACTGATCCTGAAGTTGCTTTACACAGACCGGTGATCGTGTGAAGTATTGTTGTTTTCCCTGCTCCATTTGCACCAATCAGTGAAACAAGTTCTCCTTTATGAACGGACATTGCCACATCATGTATCGCGTGAATTGCCCCATATGAAACATTCAGGTCACTAATTTTTAACATCTCCATGTTTTCACCCTATGCCTTTCCCAGATATGCTGTAATAACGTCAGGATTATTGGCAATCTGCTCCGGCGTTCCACTGGCTAAGATCTGTCCGTAATTCAGCACGATGATACGCTCACAGATTTTCATAACAAGACTCATATCATGTTCGATCAGCAATATGGAAATTCTGAATTTTTCTCTGATCATATTAATTGATTCCAGCAACTCAGCCGTTTCAGTCGGATTCATTCCTGCTGCCGGTTCGTCTAGTAACAGGACTTTCATATCTGTCGCAAGTGCTCTTGTGATCTCAAGTTTCCTTTGTTTTCCATATGGCAGATTACCTGCTTTGGTATCCGCAAGTTCTTCCAGATGGAACAATTTTAAAAGTTCTCTTGCTTTTTCATCGATCTCATTTTCTTCTTTCCAGAAACTGCCGGTCCGAAAGACCGCAGATGCCAGGCCGTATTTCATTTTTCTGTTAAAGGCTATTTTTACATTATCAAGAACTGTCATATTCTTAAATAGTCTGATATTCTGAAAGGTTCTTGCAATACCGCTATGTACCACTAAATGGGTAGGTTTGCCATTCATGATCTCACCATTCATGAAAAATTTACCTTCTGTAGGCTGATAAACACCGGTCAGCAGATTGAACACTGTGGTCTTTCCTGCGCCATTGGGTCCGATCAGACCAACAAGTTCACCATCTCCAATGCTGATGTCGAACTGACTGACCGCTTTCAATCCTCCAAATTCTACTCCAAGTCCTTTTGCTTCCAATACCGCTGTTGTATTACTCATCTTTGGCACCTCCCTTTTTCCTGCCGGTCAGCGTTCTTAAGACTCCTGGCAGTGAAAACTCATAGGATCCAAACAATCCGCTGGGCTTAAAGATCATGACCAGTACAAGCACAACGGAATAGATCAGCATTCTATATGCCTGAAAACTTCGAAGCGCTTCCGGAAGTGCTGACAGTACCGCTGCTCCTACGACAGAACCTGTCAGAGAACCGGTTCCTCCAAGAATGACCATGGTCAGAAACTCTGCTGAATAGTTAAAACTGAATTTGGTAGGAATCAGTGAAGTGATATAATGAGCATACATTGCGCCTGACACTCCTGCGAAAAAAGCAGAAACTGTAAATGTCATGACTTTATAATAAGTTACATTGATTCCTGAAGCGCTGGCAGCAATATAATCTTCTCTGATCGCTCTGACACATCTTCCAAATCTGGAACGGACGTACATATACATAACACAGACTGAAATGGCTGTGATCACATATACATAATGATAATCTGATAACTTCGGAATTCCACTGAGTGTTTTACCACCACCAGTAATCTGAAAATTGGTAAATGCCACCCTGATGATCTCAGCAAATGCAATCGTCACGATTGCAAGATAATCTCCTCTGAGTCTTAGTGCAGGGATTCCGACCAGTACTCCCATCAGTGCTGTGATTATTCCCCCTATCACGATCGCGATCAGAAACAGCAGCAGATCAGGAAGAATGATTCCTGCATTTTCAAGTGCCATCGTCACGACTGCTGACGAATAAGCACCAATTGACATAAATCCTGCATGACCGAGCGAAAATTCTCCCATGAACCCTGTAATCAGGTTCAGGGAGCACACCATAACGATACTGATCATTGCAATGATCACAATTCCCTGTATATAGGATCTGACTCTGCCCAGCAACTCTGTATCAAAAATGAACATCAGCAGGAAAAAAAGAACAATGACACCTGCCAGGTTAATAATATAATCTATCTTTCTAGCTTTTGGCATGTTTCCCACCTACACTTTCTCTCCTATATTTTTTCCAAGTAATCCTGTTGGTTTCACAAGCAGAACTACAATCAAAATCATGTATGTAATGGCTTCATACCATCCGGGTGCGATATAGACTTTGATAAATATTTCTAAGAGTCCAACGATCAGCCCTCCGATCATCGCTCCTGGTATGATACCGATCCCACCAAGAACTGCTGCAATAAATGCCTTCAGCCCCAGCATGGTACCCATCTCAGTTGTTGCTCTCGGGTAAGTGGAACAATACATCAGCGCAGCAACCCCAGCCAGTCCTGAACCAATCGCAAATGTCAGGGTAATGATGCGGTCCACCTTAATACCGGAAAGTGTTGCTGCCTGCTTATCCTGTGGAACAGCACGCATCGCTTTTCCAATTCTGGTCTTTTTAATAAAGACCTGAAGGGCCAGCATCATGATCACTCCAATTGCAAGTGTGATCAGATATTTTGACTGGATCTTGGCGCCCAGAAATTCGATCATCGGAAGGTTGAAGATAGCCGGAACCGATTTAGGATTGGCTCCGAATAATACAAGTGCAAGGTTCTCAAGTAAAAGACTCATTGCAAGTGCTGTGATCAGGGCTGTCATGCTTCCTGCCCCACGGACTGGTTTGTAAGCGATCTGCTCTACTGCGATACCAACTCCGATACAGACAATAATTGCAAGAATGACTGCCATCCAGGCCGGCATGCCCGCCAGCACCATAAGCGGTACTGTATAAAATAATGTGTAGCTTCCCACCATGATAAAATCACCATGTGCAAAATTGATCATTCTGATGATTCCATAGACCATGGTGTACCCCAGTGCCACCAGTGCATACACTGCTCCCTGATTAAGACCATTTACAATACTTTGAATCAATAGTGACATAAACGCCACCGCCTTTCCGTTATCATAAAAAATGCGGCTGGAGTCTTAGAATCGACTCCATTGCCGCATTTTTTTGTAAGAATATTCTGTTAGACCCTTATTCTGCTTCTACATTGGCTTTCCATGTTGGAACACCATCAACAAATTCAACGAAAGTGATCGGTTTTTTCGGATCTCCGTTCTCATCAAGTGTAAAAGAACCTGTAACGCCTTCAAAGCTCATACCTGTCATAGCTTTTACAACATCTTCTGTTTCAGCACTTCCTGCAGTTTCCATTGCCTGTGCTACCATCATAAGTGCATCATAGTAACATGCGCCGATAGATGTTAATGTATCTTCACCATATGCTTCTTTGTAAGCTGCAACATATGCCTGTACTTTTTCTGCTGGATCTTCAGGTGCATAGTGATTGGTATAATATGTGTTGTTGAAGTAAGATTCGATTCCTGATGTTTCAGAACCATCCCATCCGTCACCACCAACGATCATTCCTTCAAAACCTGCTTCTCTTGCCTGCTGAACTACAAGTGGTACCGTGTCGAGCATGAATGGATAGAATAATACTTCAGCACCTGATGCGACTACTTGTGAGACCTGTGCTGTAAAATCGGCATCTTTTGAAGTACATTCACCTGTATAAACAAGTTCCGCTCCATCGAATCCGCTCCATGCTTCAGAAATTGATTCATAAAGTCCGTTAGAGTAATCATCATCTTTTGCATAAATGACCGCTGCTTTTTTCATTCCTTCGTCATATGCGAATTTTGCCATCATTGGTCCCTGGATCGGATCAATAAAACATGCTCTGAAGATATGATCTCCTACAAGTGTAACTTTTGCGTTCGTTGCAGAAGGTGTGATCAAAAGCATTCCTTCTTCCTGAGCACGTTCTGCCATTGGAATGGTACAGGAAGATGAGAATGTTCCAACAACTGCACTAATGTCCTGGCTGACAAGTCTGTTGTACGCATTAACAGCTTCTGTAGAGTCTCCCTTATCATCAACATACTCAACGATGTTAATTTGCTTTCCCAGAACTCCTCCTGCTTCATTGAGCTGCTTTACTGCAAGTTCTACTGAATTTTTTCCTGACTCGCCGAATAGTGCATATCCACCTGTAAGTGGTGCTACAACACCAATATTGATGGTATCTCCTGACGCTTCTTCTGCAGGTGCTTCTTCTGCTGTCTCTTCTGTTGCTGTTTCTTCTGTTGCTTCTTCTGCAGGTGCTGCACTTCCAGCTGCCTGTGTGCTGCCACAGCCTGTGATCATGGCTGCCACCATAGCGATACATAATGTCAGACTCACTACCTTTTTCTTCATACTCTTCTCCTCCTGATTTTGTGTCAGTTTTAAAAAACTCTTACGTTGCTCTTTTATCGCGTTACAGGTTGTCAGTTCAACGACATTTTGTTCACTGAATCAAAAAAA
>JAQVCQ010000049.1 GCA_028689715.1 Lachnospiraceae bacterium | reverse complement strand
GAAAAGTACTGGAAACCATTCTTTTGAACATAGACTGGTATAGCACAATACCCGGGAGAAATCCCGGGTCATTTTATTGAGAGGTAAAAATTTTCTCTGTTTTAAGCAAAAAAATACATTTATAAAGTACAGATTTCATCCTATACTAGGATTAGGAAAGTTTGCAGACATCAGGAAAATGGAAGGGAAGAGAATATGAGACAACAAATTCAGAATATGAAAATTCGTACCAAGATATTGGCTGTCTATGTTTTGATCCTTTGTATCTCAATTGGAATTTCAGCAGCGGTGTTCAAGATTCTGAATGAAAATTATATTGAACAGCAGATCGGGGAGGCTTCAGTCCAGACGGCAGAAGCATTAAAAGGGAACCTTTCTATTATGTTTGAAAATGTAGAGCAGTTTTCAAATCTGATTTATTTTGATAAAAGTGTACAAGAGGCTTTGAATGCAACAGAATCGATTGCGATTGATCCGACTATTTATCAAACAATACAAAAAAGTCTCGTAAACATGCTCCTGTCAGCAGATTATATAGAAAGTGTATTTGTGTTTGACAGATATTTGAATAACTATTCCTCGCAGAAGATCGCACCGATTTCGATAGACAGAAGTGTTGTAAGGGACTCCGACTGGTATAAAAAGGCAGATGAGATGGATGGTGAGACAATCTATGTCAGTGATACGGAAGGTGCAGTCAGTTATCCGACGCGGCCGGACAGAAGAGGAATCTCACTGATTCGGGCAATTAACAGTGAGAAGGATTATAAGAGAATTGCCATGCTTCTCATTAACATTAATGAATCCACGATCCGGGAATTCTTTGATGAAGTAGGTGCACGGTATGGGTCCAGTTATTGTATTGTGAATAAAAAAAATGAGTTTATTGTTCAGCCATCAGATTCAGGGGAAGAAATGATAGATATTATGAGTCAGGCAGTCAGCGTGATACCGGAATTGACGAATGGCTATCATATAGAAAAGATAGAACAAAATAAGTACTGTATCGTGAGGCAGGAACTTGGTGTGGAAGACTGGTATCTTGTGGGGATCCTTCCTATCAGTCAGCAACTTCCCATGGGTTCTTTTTCCAGATCATTGATCGCATTGATCATAGTGTTAAATATCATAGTCATTGCAATCTGTTCCATGGTACTTGTGCGTCTGGTATTCAGACCAATATCTGAAATAGAGCAGTATATGTCTTTTGTTGAAAAAGCTGAATTTTTACCGATTCCGGTGGAAGAAAAAGGAAACAATGAAATCATTCATTTAAAAAGAGGATTCAATTCGATGGTCGGAGCAATCAGCGGGCTCCTTGAAAAAGTAAAAGAGGAAGAGAAATCAATTGCAAGAGGAGAACTTGAACTGCTACAGGCACAGATCAATCCACATTTTCTTTACAATACACTGGATGCAATTTCAGCACTGACGTTGACACAGGATTATGAAAGCTGCTTTAAAATGACCCAGTCACTTGGACAGTTCTACAGAAACAGTCTAAATAGTGGAAAACAGCTTGTTACGGTAGAGGATGAGATCAACTGTGTAAAGAATTACATTACGATATTAAATATTCGTTATGACAATAAGATTAATCTTGTATGTGAGATCCAACAGGATATCCTGCAGCAACAGATCTTGAAACTGGTGTTACAGCCGGTCGTAGAGAACGCAGTCTACCACGGTATTCGGGGAAAAGAATGTGAAGGTACCATTCTGATCAGGGGGTATTCCTGTGAAGATGAGATCATATTGAGCGTCAGTGATGATGGGGTTGGAATGACAGAAGAAAAAATACAGGAGATCTTAAGTGGGAACAGTCAGAAGGATAAATCTGGATTTGGTCTATATAGTGCGATCCAGCGTATTTCATTGTTTTATGAAATGGAAAATCCGGTCACGATTACAAGTGAGATCGGTTCCGGAACAGAGATCATGATCTGTCTGCGTTTGTTTAAGGAGGACTGAGATGTTTAAGGTGTTAATTGTGGATGATGAAAAGCTGGAACGTGTGCTGATCTCAAAATCGGTCGATTGGGAAGCAAACGGTCTGGAAGTCATTGGTGAGGCGGGAAATGGAGAAGAAGCGCTGGAGTTCTTTAAAATAAATGAACCTGATCTGATCATCACAGACATCAATATGCCATTTATGGATGGTGTAACACTGGCTGAAGAAATCAGAAAGAGGTCCAGAGACTGCCATATTATTATGCTGACAGGGTATCGTGAGTTTGAATATGCCAGAAAAGCAGTCATTCTGGGAGTGGATGAGTTTCTGGTAAAACCGATCAATACTGCAGAGGTCACAAAAGCTGTGATCGCAAGCAGGGGAAAAATAGAATCGGAACGGGGAGAACAAAAACAGATTCAGACCTTACAGCAGGAGGCTGAGAATACACGTATTTTGTTAAGAGATACTTTTTTGCAAAGGCTGCTGGAAAAGAGAGTGGAAAAAGAAGAAGCAATTCATAAACTTCAGATGTTCAGGCTGACCTGTCTTCTGGATGAATGTGTCTGTGTGAACTTAAGCCTGAGGACTGATGAACAGGATGATGTGGATAAAAAAGGGTATTATGACCAAATGTTGGAATGGGCAGTATTAAATACAAGTGCCAGAGTAAGTTTTATGCATTATTTGAACAATCTGATCCTGTTTTTTTCAGGCGAGACTCAGGAGGCAGTAAGGGATCAGCTGAATCAGATATTCCGACAATTTCAATGTGAGTCAGGACTTATTATAGATGCAGGGATCAGTAAACCGGAAACCGGGGTTGAAGGAATCGCTGAGGCATATCGTCAAACGGAGAAGGCCATAGCGACAGGGATGATCCTGGGAGGCAATCGTTGCATTCGATACGATGAGTATGAAACAATCAAAAATCGTCAGAAGAACAGCATGGATATGAACTGGAAAGATTTTGACCTTGCCATGGTGAGTGGAGTCAGCAGCCGGGCTGAAGGCTGTATAGAACATTATTACAGGCTGGTAATGGAGGATCAGGGACAGTCCGATCCGGATTATATCAAAATTATGGCGCTGGAAATGGTATCTCATGCCGCAACAGTTCTTTCGAAATATGGTAAGAATATTCTGGACGTAGTGGGAGAGAAGTCATATTATGAGCAGTTGTCTTCGATTGAAACAGCTGCAGATATGCGCCTGTTCTTAAAAAATATAGTGAATCAGATCATGCAGTATACAGAGGGATTACATGTAAAAAAAGGAACTGCACTGATCACAAATGTTCAAAAGTATATTCATAATAATCTGTCGAATCCGGAACTTAGCCTGAGGCTGATTGCAAAAGAATTATATGTAAATGAAAGCTACTTAAGCAGAGTGTTTAAACAGGAAAAGCAGGAGAGTCTGATCGAATATATTACCAGGAACCGAATCGAAAAGAGCCTGCAGCTCATGGATGCCACAGATATGAAAGCATATGAGATCGCAGAAGCGGTCGGCATTAAGGATGCACATTATTTCAGCATTTGTTTTAAAAAATATCTGGGTGTTACGATCAAGGAATATAAATCAGGTCATAACAAGTAGCACATAAAAATTTTGGCTCAAAAAAGGTGAAGAATTTTACGGTAAAAAAATTGCACGTAAAAATCTTCACCTTTTTCATCAAAATATTAAATTGAGTTAACCTGAAAGTTTCGATATACTCAAATCAACATAAAAGCATGCTTTTGTTAACAAATTAAAGATACGACAAAAACAAAATGGAATAGGTATTGGGAGGAGTCAAAATGACAAGAGTGTCGAAAAAAGTATTGGCAGCGTTATTGTGCACATCCATGATTTTTGGACTGGTTGCATGTGGTAATAAAGAGGAGGCTGCCAGTGCAGCGCAATCTTCAGAACAGGAAACAGAAGCGGAAAGCAGTTCCGAAGCACCAGCAGCAGATGCAGCAGGGAGCGAAGAACAGGTCACATTAAATGTATGGCATCAATGGTCTAATGATACCAATGAACTGAAAGCGAAATATGAGGAAGCTGCAGCTGCTTACATGAGCGAACATCCAAATGTTACGATCCAGACAGAAACACTGGATACAGAGGCATATAAAACAAAGATCAATGCTGAATTTGCAGGAGATGCTGAAGGAATCGATGTATTTTACTGGTGGGGAGCGGGTACAGCCAAGAAGTTCGTAGAGGCAGATAAATTACTTGTTCTGGATGACTATGTCACAGATGAAGTCAGAGCGAATATGCTGGAAGGATCTACAGGTGCATTTGAATATGATGGAAAACTTTATTCAGTACCAATGTTTTCCTGGTATATGACTTTGTTCTGTAATCAGGAGATCTTTGATCAGGCAGGCGCGACTATACCAACAAATTATGATGAACTTGTCGCAGCAGTTGAGAAATTAAGCAAACTGGATGGTATTGTCCCAATGGCATCCGGAGCAAAAGATGGATGGAATGCTGCATTTATGTATCAGGCACTTGCACTGCGTGAAGTAGGTGCAACAGGAGTCAATGCCATGTTAAAAGGTGAAGAAACATTTGGCGGAGACGGATATACCCAGGCAGCTCAGAAAGTAGTAGATCTATATAATATGGGAGCCTTCGGAAAAAATCCACTTGAAGGTGGAAATGACGATGCCAATGCAGCTTTTGGAAGTGGAAAAGCGGCAATGAGACTGACAGGAAGCTGGTACGCAAATAGTTTATATACAGATGAACAGACAACGATCGATCCAGCGAATGTAGTTGCCTGCAGTATCCCTGTCATTGAAGGAAAAGGAAATGCTTCTGATTACTGCGGCGGATTTGTTGAATCCTTCTGGGTAAACAAAAATACTAAAAATCCAGATGTGGCAGCAGATTTTGCGATTTATATCAATGAAAAAATGGGTGTTGCTTGTTATGAAACAGGATCAGGCTTCAGCGGATGGAAAACACAGGCTGATGAAAGTAAATTAAATCCTTTGTTCATTCAGATCAAAGACTGTCTGGCACAGGGAAAAGAGGGTGTACTTGCATGGGATACTTCTCTGGATTCTGAACCAGCAACTGTTCACAATGAGCAGGTACAGACATTATTTGCGCCAAATGCAGATGTGGCTGCATTTATAGCAGAGCATGAAGCTGCAATCAATGAATAAAAATAAAAAAATCACCAGAATGAATAGATAGGTATGATTCAAAGGGGGATGCTGCAGAATCTGGTTGCATCTCCCTTTATTCATGACAATGGAAAGTATGTATTACCTGCTTTCTTTTGGATTTAGGAGGAGACTGACATGAATAAAATGTTGGGAAGTAAAAAATATATTATATTGTTCGTTATGCCGGCGTTATTTATTTTTGTATGCTTCACGATCGGTCCACTTATCACATCAGGAATTTACAGCCTCTTTGATTATGATGGAATTGGGAAAATGGATTTTGCGGGTCTCGGAAATTACATGAAAGCAATCACGGATGACAGACACTTTTTAGGTGCTGTGAAGAATTCATGGATCCTTGCACTTGCTTCCATATTGATTCAGTTACCGGTCGCATTATTTCTGGCTTTGATTCTGGCAAGGGGGGTGAAAGGTGAGAAATACTTCAGAACGATTTATTTTGTGCCGGTCGTTATTTCCAGTATGGTAATCGGACAGTTATGGATGAAGATTTTTCATAGTGAATATGGGTTACTGAATATTTTTATCGGCATGTTCACAAAGGAACCTTTTGAATTTTCCTGGCTGACAGATCCACGTACTGCATTCTTGTGCACAGTCATTCCGAGTGTCTGGCAGTTCGTAGGATACCACATGCTTATTTTCTATGCAGGAATCAAGTCCATATCAACAGACTATTATGAAGCAGCCAGAATTGATGGAGCAGATCACAAACAGATTTCTTTTCGTATCATTATCCCGCTACTGGCACCGGTCATTAAGACCTGTATGATCTTTGCACTGACAGGATCGCTCAGAGCATTTGACCTGATCTACGTCATTACCGGAGGCGGTCCGAATCATGTCAGTGAGGTACCTGCAACACTGATGTATTCTAATCTGTTCAGAAAAGGTTTATACGGTTATGGAAGTGCTCAGGCATTTTTCATCGTAATTGAGTGTGTGATCTTAAGTGCGATCATTGGAAAACTATTTCGTCAGGCAGAAGAAAATGCTTCGGCTATTTAAGGAGGAAGAGTATGAAAGGTAAATTTAGAAAGAATGGATTAAAATATTTCTTTTTAATAGTAGTGGCACTGATCCAGCTGTTTCCACTTTACTGGCTGATCACATTTTCACTGAAAAGCAATATAGAAATATTTGGAGAAAATGTCATTGGACTTCCACAGAGCTGGCGCTTTGATAATTATCTTGAAGCTGTGACAAAAGCAGGTATCATGAGATACTTTTTTAATTCAGTTTTCTATTCCGTGATCACAGTCTTTGTTGCAGGACTGATCACTGCAATGGCTGCATATGCGATCTCGCGAATGATCTGGAAACTGAAGGGATTTGTATTTGGATTCTTTTCGATTGGAATCATGATACCAGCTCAGGCTGCTCTGCTTCCCTTATTCCAGGTGCTTGATAAACTTGGGTTGAAAGGTGGATATATGGGACTTTTAATTCCGTATATTGCAGGGGCAATACCAATGAGCGTTATGATATTGTCTGGATTTTTTAAAGGGATACCAAAGGAGATGGAAGAGGCAGCTTATCTGGATGGATGTGGAATTTTTCGATGCTTCTTTGAGATCATGATACCGATCATACGCCCGGCACTTGCAACGGCTTCAATTTTTAGTTTTCTTGGAACATGGAATGAATTAATGCTTGCGAATACATTTGTTGATAAAGATATCTACCGTACACTGCCGGTCGGAATTATGTCCTTCGCAGGACAGTATTCAACGGACTGGGGACTGATCGGAGCAGGAATGGTCATTGCGACATTACCTACCATATTGATTTATTTTATGCTGAGCAATCAGGTTCAGGAAAGTCTTGTAGCCGGAGCGATCAAAGGTTAAGATGATACTGTATTTATCAAAACATCTTGTTTCGATGCAGGGAGTATGATAAATTTGTAAGCAGGATCAGAAAAGATTCCAGGCGGAAAATAAAAGACTAAAAAAGTAGTAACGATCGAGAGGAACAACGAATATGAATAAAACATTAGACTGGATGGAATATGCAAAAACAGCAAGACAGATGGTTGCTGAAGGATGTGTTCTGGTAAAAAATGATGATAAGGCTCTTCCTTTGATAAAAGGAGAACGCATAAGTATTTTTGGAAGGATTCAGTCTGATTACTATAAAAGCGGAACAGGATCGGGCGGGATGGTAAATACACCCTATGTAGTTTCGATACCGGAAGGTCTGAAACATTCAGGTACTGTTACGATCAATGAGGAACTGGTATCTATTTATGATGAATGGAAAAAAAAGAACCCATTTGATCAGGGCGTTGGCTGGGCACAGGAACCCTGGTGTCAAAAGGAAATGCCTCTGACAGATGAAGTGGTCATGGAAGCAGCCGGAAAGTCAGATGCAGCACTGATCATAATTGGAAGAACTGCAGGAGAAGACAAGGATAACAGTGCAACACAGGGAAGCTATCTGCTCACAGATGAAGAAGAAGCAATGCTTTCTATTGTCTGCCAACATTTCGAAAGAACAATTGTTGTATTGAACGTAGGTAATATCATTGATATGAAGTGGGTAGACAGGTTTCAGCCTAAAGCAGTTCTTTACACATGGCAGGGAGGCTCTGAAGGCGGGAATGGAATCGCAGACGTATTGACGGGAAAGGTATCCCCATGTGGAAAACTCAGTGACACCATTGCGTTTGATATAGAAGACTATCCTTCTACAAAAGATTTTGGAAGCGAAGAGAGAAATTTTTACACAGAGGATATTTACGTTGGCTATCGTTATTTTGAAACCGTTGCGAAGGAGAAAGTAAGTTATCCATTTGGATTTGGTCTTTCCTATACTGAGTTTGAAATACAGACGTATGATTTTTTACATAATGACAATCAAATCTCATTTCAGGTCAGTGTGACTAATCGTGGAAAAACAGCAGGAAAAGAAGTGGTGCAGGTCTATTATTGCCCACCACAGGGATTACTTGGAAAACCATTTAAGAATTTGATTCGTTTTGAAAAGACAAAAGAGCTGCAGCCGGGTGAAAGCCAAAGCTTTTCAATTGAGATCCGACCGGAAGAGATGGCGTCGTATGATGACAGTGGAATGACAGGCCATAAATCCTGTTATGTTCTGGAAGCCGGAGAATACCAATTATATGCAGGAAGCAGTGTGAGACATACTACAATTGCAGGAAGCATTGAAATACAGGAACTCAAGATCACACAGAAATGTCAGGCAGCATGTGTACCGGTCATTCCATTTCAGAGATTACGTCCACAGGTACAAACAGATGGAAGGGTGATCAGAAATACGGAAGAGGTACCACTTCGTGCATATGATATGGCGGAACGTATCAGAGAGAACCTACCGATCACATTAGAACAGACAGGAGACAAAGGAATTCGTCTGATCGATGTAAAAGAAGGCAGAGCTTCCATGAAGGAATTTATTGCCCAGCTTTCGAATGAGGACCTGATTCATATTTCCAGAGCAGAAGGAATGTGTTCCGCAAAAGCAACACCTGGAATCGCAGGTGCGTTTGGCGGTGTCACTGAAAGCCTGAAAGGGTTTGGCATTCCAGTCGCAGGATGCTCAGACGGGCCTTCCGGAATCAGAATGGACTGCGGAACCATGGCATTCAGCCATCCGAATGGAACACTGATTGCCTGCAGTTTTAATAAAGAACTGACAGAAGAACTATACGAATTGGAAGCACTTGAACTTCGTAAGAATAAAATCGATACCTTACTTGGACCAGGAATCAATATTCACAGAAATCCTTTAAATGGCAGGAATTTTGAATATTTTTCAGAAGATCCCTATCTGACAGGAATGATGGCAGCTGCTCAGTTGAAGGGAATGCATAAATATGGTGTTACTGGCACGATCAAGCACTTTGCCTGCAACAATCAGGAACTTGGACGACATACAGCTGATTCGGTCGTGTCTGAAAGGGCACTTCGTGAAATTTACTTAAAGGGATTTGAGCATTGTGTAAAGGAATCAGGTGCATATAGCATTATGTCAACCTATGGACCACTGAATGGAATCTGGACTGGAAGCAATTATGATCTTCTCACAACAATTCTTCGCAGGGAATGGGGATTCGATGGAATTGTAATGACTGACTGGTGGGCAAAACTGAATGATGAAGGATCAGATGGGACACGTGAGAATACAACGGCAATGGTAAGGGCACAAAATGACCTTTATATGGTCTGTGGTGATTCAAAAACAAACAGTAATCAGGATAATACCCAGGAGGGACTTGATTCTGGGACAATATCACGTGGTGAACTACAACGGAATGCAGAAAATATCTGCAGTGTGATCATGCGATTCCCGATCATGGATTCTTTTATAGGAAAAGAAGAGAGCATTCAGGAAATCAATGTACCGGAAAGTAAAAAAGCGCCTGTGATCCTGCAACCTGCTGCAGAACTGATGGAGCAGGTGGAACTTGATGTGCGCGCGCTGAGAACAGAAGCTGGAAGTGATAACCAGTATAGCATTCATATCCCAGAGCGTGGTCCTTATACAGGAACAATACGCATGAGATCCGATCTTGGTGAACTTGCTCAGATATCCCTCTCGATACTATTGAATAATCACCTGATCTCTTCCATGACGATCAACGGTACAAAAGGTGAGTGGATCGAGAAAGAGTTCGGTTTTGAGGTGTTTATAGCAGTAGATAATTATCTTGACTTCTATTTTGCACAGAGTGGAATGGAAATCGAAAAAATAAGTATCCGGAAGCAGTGATTGCTTTCCGGATATTTTTTTGCTTTGATTTCATTTGATCATTATAATTGATTGAAAATGATTGATTAGAATAAATACAATCAAAAAGTGATACAATATGCATAAAAACGAAGGAGCGAACCCTAGCAAATCGATGAAAATGAGGTATTTTGGGAAAATGGATTGATTTAATTTGATTGATATTATAGAATTAAATCAATCAAAAACGAGCAAATGAAAGAAGGGTGATTGAAAATGATTGAACTTTCAGGCATACCTGTTTATAAAAGCATCGAGATCGCACCGGTATTCTTATATCGGGAGGCTGACATCGTAATAGAACGATCAAAGATCAATGAGGAAGAAATACAGGGTGAATTAAAGCGGTTTGAGGATATTCACAGTAAAGCACTGCAGGAGCTAGCACAGCTGAAGGATCAGGCTGTTGAAAAAAGACAGCTTGAAGAAGTAGAGATTTTTGATGCGCATCTGATGATGGCAGATGACCCAATGATGACCGGTAAGATCAAAAATAGAATTCAGCAGGAATTCTATAGTCTGGAGCAGTCTGTTGAAGAGACCAAGAAAGAGATCATGGATCTGTTTTTGAATATGCAAAATGATTATTTCAGGGCAAGGTCGGCAGATGTAGAAGATGTAGCGAATCGATTCTTAAGAATCGCACTTGGTATTGAAAGTAATAGAATTGACATTATTCAAGAAGATGTCATTCTGGCAGCAAGAGATCTGAAGCCTTCCGAAGCATCTCAGATCAATCAATTCATAAAGGGTATTTTACTGGAAGAAGGAAGTCAGACAAGCCATGTAGCAATTATGGCGAAAGCAAAAGGAATTCCTACAATTGTTGGAATTACAGGGTTGCTGGGTCAGTTAGAAGAAGGAGAACAGGTAATTCTTGATTCGATAGGAAATCATATTTATCTTTCACCGGATGAGACTATTTTGTCAGAATATCAGACCAGACAGATTCAGCTGATCGCAAAAAGGAAAAAAATGGAAGCGGTCAGGAATGAAGAAGCCATCACAAAAGATGGAAGAGTCATAAAACTATACGGTAACATTGGGAATGCAGAAGAAGCAGAACTTGTGACCAGCTCTGGAGGAAAAGGAATCGGATTGTTCAGAACAGAATTTCTTTACATGAATTCCAGACATTTTCCGACAGAAGAAGAACAGTTCAATGAATATAAAAAAACAGCACAACAGGGATTAGAAGATGTGATCATACGTACTCTTGATATAGGTGGAGATAAAAATCTTCCCTATTATGAGTTTCAGCACGAAGAGAATCCATTTCTTGGATTCAGGGCACTCAGATTTACACTTGCGAATAAAGAGCTTTTTCGGGTACAGCTTCGGGCAATACTTCGTGCCTCTGCTTTTGGGAAAGTCAGTATTATGTTTCCAATGGTATCTTCTCTTGATGAAGTATTACAGGCAAAAGAACTATTAGAAGAATGTAAGAAGGAACTTGATGAGAAGCAGATTAATTATGATAAAGCGATCCGTACAGGAATTATGATCGAGATTCCATCTGCTGCGATCATAGCAGACATTCTTGCACAGGAAGTTGATTTTTTTAGTATTGGAACAAACGATCTGTGTCAGTACACACTGGCAGTTGACCGTATGAACAAAGAAGTTGCTTATCTATATCAGCCACTGCATCCTGCAATTTTGCGTTTGATCAGACAAACAGCTGATGCAGCACATGCAGCAGGAAAAGAAATTGGGATCTGTGGAGAAATGGCAGGAGAGGCGACCAATGTGATCGCATTGATCGGACTTGGTGTGGATGAATTGAGCATGAGCCCTGCAGTCATACCAGAAATAAAAACACTGATCAGACAGATCAATTATGAAGACACAAAAGAGATCGCAAAAAAAATAGTAGCATGCAGAACCGCTGAAGAAATTACACTGATTCTGAAAGAAGAGGAGAGTAAATATGATTATTGAAGAAACACTGATCGATTTGGAAACGGATGGAACAACGAAAGAAGAAGTGATCAGACATCTGGCAGAACTGGCGCAAAGCCAGGGCAGAATTCAGGATATTGAAGACTATATTAAAGCAGTATTGCACCGTGAGACAGAATATAGTACGGCAATGGGATTTGGAATTGCAATCCCACATGGAAAAACAGCAGCGGTCACAGAACCATTTTTATGTTTTGCAAAAGTAAGATCCATTGATTGGAAAGCATTGGATGGAGGACTGGTTGATCTGGTATTCATGATAGGAGTACCGGAAAATGCAGGGAATGAACATTTGAAAATACTCGCAAGTATTTCAAGAAAACTGATGAAAGAAGAGTTCCGAAGCGGACTGCGAGAAGCAGGATCATCATCTGAACTAATGCAGTTTTTGTTAAATAGTGATCTGGGGATAGGGTGAAACTATGATGGCGATTGACCGGCATGAAAAAATCATGCAGCTATTAGTACAACATAAATCCATTTCGGTTAAAACATTGTGCGATCTTCTTCAGGCTTCAGAAGCAACGATCAGAAGAGATCTGACACAGCTTGAAAATGAAAACAAGCTGGAAAGAACGCATGGTGGTGCATTCATTAATGACAGCATTAAACTGAATTATGAGGAGACGTTCAACCAGAAGGAATTCATATCTGCTGAAGAAAAAAGAAAAATTGCAAGAGCTGCTTTTGAGATGATCAGACCAGGAGATAGTATTGTTCTGGACGCGGGCACAACTACGATCGAGCTAGCCAGACTGATCGGCGATTCGGATATGCCTCTGATGATCGTAACGAATGCAACAACGATTTCATCTATTCTGGCACGCAATACAAAAGTGGAACTTTATGTTTTGGGTGGAAAGGTAAGACTGAACACATTAGCTACTGTTGGAAGTGTTGCAAGTGAGATGCTGAAACGATATAACGTTTCCAAAGCGTTTGTAGGGGTAAATGGAATTACAATTGAGAATGGGCTGACGACTCCTGATCTGGAAGAAGCAGAAATGAAACGCACGATGCTTTCTATTGCAGATGAGAGAATTATTCTGACAGACAGTACAAAATTTCAAAAGGTGGCACGCTGTCAGATCGCACCAATATCGATGGTGGATCAAATCATTACTGATTTAAAATTGAGTGATTATCATTTTGAAAGATTTGCGGCGCAAGATATTCTGGTGGAACGCGTTTAGTATGAATTAATTTTTAGCGGTACAACATCATAACAATAGAAATGTTAACAAATCAATATTAGTAAAATATTGTTTTGTTACGAGAGAAACAGATGAGGCAGGAAAGGATAAGGGAACAATATGATTACTACAGTTTCACTAAATCCGGCAATAGATAAAACAATCTTGCTTTCTTCCATGGACAGAGGTGGTGTGAACCGAATTGCTGGTGCAAGGGAAGATATTGGTGGTAAAGCAATCAATGTTGCTAAAATATTGAACAGGCTGGGAGTTGAGACCCGAATATGTGGATTTATTGGCGGTGAGAACAAACAAAGAGTTGAAGAGCTGATTGCCCATGAACACCTGGAATACAACTTTCTGGAAGTGGAAGGTCTGACAAGGACAAATACCAAGATTGTTGAACTCGATGCAGGGATGACAACGGATCTGAATGAACAGGGCTTTTATATTCAAGATGTCCAGATGGTCCAGTTGAAAGATTTGATGCACAATATGGCAAAAGACAGCCAATTTACTGTATTCAGTGGCAGCATTCCCAAGGGACTGCCTGACAGTATTTATAAAGAACTGATCATAGAAGGGGCAAAAGATACAAAAGCCGTACTGGATGCGGACGGAGACCTTCTTGTGGAGGGGATCAAAGCAGGACCCTATATGATCAAACCCAATATACATGAGCTTGAAACAGCGTTTCAGGTCACACTCAGTTCAACGGATGAGATTGTTCGTTTTAGCAGGGAACTGATCAGGACCTATCAGATCAGGATTGTTCTTGTTTCCATGGGGGCAAAAGGAGCGTTACTGATTACAGATGAAGAATGCTTTCATGCCGGACCTGTTGATGTCGTTGTAAAAAGCACGGTCGGTGCAGGAGATTCCATGATTGCAGGAATGTTGTACGGCATAGAGCAGGGACTTCCACTACAGGAAGCATTTGGATATGCAGCAGCATGTGGAACGCTTGCTGTTACAAAAGAGGGAACACAGTCATTTTCACTGGAAGAAGTAAAACAGATGTATGAGAAGGTAGTAGTTACCAAAGTATGAGATATTCCCTGATGCGCAACAGGGTTAAAGTATCTATTTAAATCTTAAGGAGGAAATCGTATGAAAATTTTAGCAGTAACAGCATGTCCAACAGGAATAGCACATACTTATATGGCTGCTGAGGCAATTGAAGATGCTGCAAAAAAAATGGGGTATGAAGTAAAAGTAGAGACCAGAGGTTCAGTAGGTGTTGAAAATGAACTGACTGACGCTGAGATCAAAGAAGCAGACGCAATTATTCTTGCATGTGACACAGCTGTTCCGATGGAACGTTTTGCAGGAAAAAAAGTATTAAGTATTTCGGTCAGTGAAGCATTAAAATCAACAGATAAATTGATTGAAAGAGCACTGAACGCAAGCGTCTATGCTGCAGCTGATCTGTCTGATGCAGTTGCATCGATCAAAGAACAAAGAGCAGCCCAGCGTACAGGTGTATATAAACATCTGATGAATGGTGTTTCATTTATGATTCCATTTGTAGTTGCAGGTGGTATTGCAATTGCATTAAGCTTTATTTTTGGATACAATGCATTTGAACAGGAAGGAACACTGGCAGCCTATCTGATGGGTATGGGAGGCGGAGCAGGAGCCTTTGGACTTATGATCCCGATTCTTGCCGGATACATTGCATACTCGATTGCAGACCGTCCCGGTCTTGCACCTGGTATGATCGGTGGTGCAGTTGCAGTCCAGTTAAATGCAGGGTTTCTTGGAGCATTGGTCGCAGGTTTTCTGGCAGGTTATATTGTATATGCAATTAAGAAATATATCAAACTGCCAAAAACATTACAGGGTATTATGCCTGTGTTGATCATACCGGTACTTGGTTCTATTTCAACAGGTCTGATTCTATTTTATCTGATTGGTAAACCAGTTGCTATGATCAATCAGACAATGAATGATTTTCTGACAGGAATGTCAGGTGCAAATGCAATCATCCTTGGATTGATTCTTGGTCTGATGATGGCACTTGATATGGGTGGTCCTGTCAACAAAGCAGCTTATGCATTTGGAACAGGAACATTGGCAGCTGGAGCAGGCTCTTCCATCATGGCAGCCGTTATGGCAGCAGGTATGGTTCCACCACTTGGACTTGCGCTTGCAACTGTATTATTTAAAAATAAATTCACAGTAGCAGAAAAAGAAGCAGGAAAGGCAGCATGGGTTCTTGGAGCAAGCTTTATTACTGAAGGTGCTATCCCATTTGCAGCAGCAGATCCGCTACGCGTTATTCCATCAATCATGATTGGATCAGCGATTGCAGGAGCACTTTCCATGGCGTTCAATGCAACATTGTCAGTACCTCACGGAGGAATCTTTGTATTCTTTGCAGTAGAGAACTGGCCACTGTATATCCTTGCGATCGCAATCGGTACAGTTGTGACCGGACTGATCATTGGAACAATTAAAAAGAAAGTAGAAGAATAGGAGTGTTATTTTAATGAAAACTGGAGAATTTATCATTGCTTTTGAAGAAGGCCTGCATGCAAGACCGGCAGCAGAACTGGTCAGAGTCTGTAACAATGTAAAAAGTGATATTATTATGGCGAAAGACGGCATGACGATTGATCCCAAAAGTATTCTTGGTATTATGGCTCTTGGCGCAGCGAAGGGTGATAAAGTCAGTGTTGAAGTGAGTGGCGAAGATGAAGACGAAGTATTTTCAAAAATAAGCTCATTTTTCTCTGAAAGCCAGGGATGATTCATTTTTAAAATGACCTGATCAATAAAAGCTACCATGAACGGACTATGCAGGACAGAGCTTGCATGGAAAGGTCATAGTAGCTTTTTTGTTATTTATCCAGATAACTGCGCTCACGTTCCAGTTCGATGGGAATAGGAAAGGAGGCAGAATTCAGCTTTTTAAACAGCAGATCAAGTCGGTTCTTTGCCTGGGACTGTCTGCGATCATACCTTGTAATCATGTCGGAGAACAAAGGATTTGTTGCCAGCTGGTTGCGTGTGTTCGATGGAAATGGACAAAATTCAAATAATATTCCACGAACGACTTTGTTAAGTCTTGGGGATCCACCGCTTTCATAAAGAACCCATACCAGATAATCCCTTACGAACATTTCGCGAAAATTATTTTTTGCTTTTAATAGATTTGCCTTGATCTGTTCTTTTGCCTGTGTACTGAGGTCATTGTTTTTTTTATAGAACTGTGCATAATCACAATATAGGCTGGTAAGAGATGGATCAGATACATCGTTCCACCGACTTCCCTGTATTCTTTTACACATTTCCCAACGATATTCTGCGATCAATCTCATCAGTAGTACATCCAGATCAACAAGACATAGGACCGGAAGAATAAATCTTGCAGGGGTACTTCTTTTCTTGCCTTCGATTTCCTGCCACATGATTCCACGATTTCCGACGTTTGGGGTAAGTATAATATCCGGAAGAACCTCAGTATGAATCATTTCTTTATTAATAGAAATAGAAGGATTGCTGTAAATTGTTTCTTTATAAAAGGCATTAAAATCGACATTACGGATATGGTCAATGCATTCTGTGATCTTTGCGGGAGAGAGCAGGCAGTATTCGGGTGATTTTAAGAGATTTTGATCACAAAGTACCGGACAGAAAGTAGAGATACGTCCAAAGGTCACTTTATTGACAACAGGAAACATATTGTGGAGCTCATATAAACATTTCTGCACATTATCTTTTAATAGCCGCTGTTCAAGTTCCAAAGTAATCTGACCAGTCACTTTCATTTCATGAATATAGGCTGTATAATCTACATCAAATTCATTTCTGGAAGGTTCTTTTTCTCCCCGATAGATCATCATAAGCCATTCGTGGAAGGTATAAATTCCTTTTGTAGCATCACCATGATAATCATGAATAATAGAATACAGATAACAGGATTGCTCAAATCCAGCCAATGACTCATCCATATAACCAAAGTTCAGGAACATTTTAATGACGGCAGGAAGATTCTGGTCAGCACAACTGATTTCAAAAACATTGATATAGATTTCGTTGAAGAGCTTGGCAATTTCAAGACGTAGTTTTCTTGCTTTATCATCATCGGCATTTTTGTCGACCATATGTTTCCAGGCGATGATTTTTTCACGAAAAAGTTCGGCTGTTTCCTGTGCACATCCTGAATAGTTCAAGATCATGTCGAGAGAACCGGAGAGACTTGAAAGAGCAGCGCTTTTTTGGAGAGAATCCGTCTGATCTTCCAACAATGCAGCACTTGCAGCCTGGTTTACCTTTGCTGCTGACATTTTTTCTTTATATTCATTCATTCGCTTATTGTAATATGCTACATCTACATTTGGATTGCCTTCCAGTTGGATTGCAAGCCTGCTGATAGTCGCATCGAGTGCAAGGTAATCTGAAGGTGATTTTGACGCGACAACATAAAGATCAGTTAATAATCCAAATAGATCCAGCTTCTGGCTGTTTAGCAATAAAGCGGATAAATTTGTATTGTATTTGCAGATGATCTCGGATGATCGGTAAATTTTATGAAGGTCTTCACTGATCTTGCAAAGATAGCCACATCCAATTGCAGGATTATTCTGAAAAATTAAATTTTTAGTCTGATTATCAAGAGAACGAAAAGATTCATAATACTTTGACTCCCATTCATGAATGGCGTCAGGTGGAACAAGTGGATCCAGCTGTTCTAATTTATCCATGACATGAACAGGCTGGGAAAGCTTTTGGCACATTTCTTTATAATCCATGTAGCTGTCATGCAGGTAGCGATATAGATTATCTGAAAAGAAAGAGGATAGAACATACATATCCATGACTTCGCAGATCTGTTTCGTCATAGAATTAATATAGAGTACGGAAAGCTCACTGCTTTCCCGAAGGAGTTGAAGGAGATCATCTGGACCTGAACAGGGATACTGCAGCAAAGTCGTGTCCTCTAAAGTCTTATAACTGCAGGTATGCACTCCTTGACAGACATCATGAACACCAACGGCATCACCGATTTTTAAAGTCATTTCACCTGTAGGAAGTGTGAGAAGTAAAGAGCCTTTAGAGATAAGCGATATATATTCGACGGGTTCACCGACCTGAATGATAGTTGTATCATTTGGAAATTCTTTTGCTGTCATTATTAACCCTCCATATAGAAATAATTATACTATATGTGATTTATTTTACAAGGGAGAAAAGAATCTAAGACTATCTTATAAAAATTCATTTTTAATAATTTGTTGAACAAATAGTGTATTTTTGGCTTTTTCTATGATAAAATAAATTATTATAGTCTGGAAAGGATCTGAAAAACATGG
>JAQVCQ010000156.1 GCA_028689715.1 Lachnospiraceae bacterium | reverse complement strand
GAATTTTCAGGGTTGCATTACTGTTTAGGAATTTTATTTCCTAGAATCTTCTCTTCTCTTTCGAGCTTCAAATCTTCCTTTTCAAGGTTCGTCTGTCATCCTTTCGGATGTCTGTTTTGTTGCTGTTCGCTTGACACGCAACTCTGATATAGTATCATGTGGTGTTTCGTTTGTCAACAACTTTTTTAACTTTTTTTGTTGCCCCATCGCTCTGTTGTTTTCGCGGTGGATGTTCATTATAGCACTGCGTTTTGTCATTTGTCAATAATTAATTTACATAACTTTTACAAAGTTGAAACCAATACCGACTAGGCAAAAAAAAGAAATCTCTGCATAACAGGATTCTTTTTATAATGGTAAAGTTAAGCGGAGAAAGAGGGATTTGAACCCTCGCGCCGCGTAAGCGACCTACACCCTTAGCAGGGGCGCCTCTTCAGCCTCTTGAGTATTTCTCCTTAATTCTGAATGACCTCTACCAATATTAAATTATCTGTCTGACTTGTGACGCAAAAGTAATTATACTGTAGGCTTGTTTCTTTGTCAATTGCTTTTTTCTAATTCTTCTAAAATTGCCATTTCGATCCTATTTTTAACTTCTGAAGCGATTTCTGTTGTCTTCATGTTTTTATATTCTTCATAATATAGTGGCTTTAGATATTTTAATTTAACTGTGACAGCTTTTATGGAATTCTCATCAAATGGTTTAAATGCATCGATCAATGCACATGGAACAATTGGACACTTTGCCTTTACAGCACTTTTAAAACTTCCACCCTTAAAGTCCAGAAGTTTATTTCCTTCTTTGCTTCTTGTTCCCTCAGCAAAGATCAGAAAGTTTCTTCCTTTTTGTACTTCCTCTGTAATTGTCTGAATTACTGTCATTGACTGACGTATATCTTCCCTGTCAATTGCAATAGATCCTGTTGCTGCGATGACCTGCTTTAAAAGAATAATATTTTTGACTTCTTTTTTTACAATAAATGAAAACGGAACAGGACATGATTCCAAAAAAGCAAGTACATCATAGAGACCCTGATGATTGGGAAATAAAACAAATCCATTTTCACTTGGAAGGTTTTCCATACCACTGCTTTCTATTTTCACTTTTCCTGCTCTGTTCGCCTTTATTGTTGCGTACTTACACCACGAAAATCCTTTTTCAAGATCAAAAGGCTCTGCTTTTCCACTTCTGTCAATTCTATAAAGATAGTATGGGACTTTTAAAAATAGTTTTATGACCATCATTGCAATTCTAATCATTTTGTTAGTCTCCTATATTATATGAATATTTTCATACAGATCATTGCCTTCAGAATCTATTACTACGATCACTGGAAAACTCTCTATCCATAATTTTCTGATTGCTTCTGTTCCCAGGTCTTCATATGCGATTATTTCAGAACTTGTGATCGCCTTTGATAATAATGCCCCTGCTCCACCAATGGCTGCAAAATATACTGCCTTGTTTTTTATCATTGCCTGTTTTACTTCAGGTGAACGTTTTCCTTTTCCAATCATTGCTGAAAGTCCCATATCCAGCAATATCGGTGTATATTTGTCCATCCTGCTTGCTGTTGTAGGACCTGCTGAGCCGATTGCTTTGCCCGGTCTTGCAGGCGAAGGTCCCATGTAATAAAGAATACTTCCTTCTATTTTAATAGGTAATTCTTCATTCCTTTGAATTGACTCATAAATTCTCTTATGTGCGGCATCCCTTGCTGTATAGATCTCACCAGTCAGGAATACCATATCCCCTGCCTTGATATTCACAATATCTTCTTTTGATAGTGGCAGTTTTAAATGTTTTTCCATTCTGTCTCCTTTGCTCCTATCTAATTTAAATAGTCCTAGTTATATGTCTGTTCACATGACAGCATATATTGACTGCAACAGGCAGACCAGCAATATGTGTTGGACAGGTTTCAATATTAACAGCAAGTGCTGTTGTCTTTCCACCAAGTCCTCCCGGTCCGATCCCTAAATGATTGATCTCTTTTAACAGATCCGTTTCAAGTTCTTTGATCAAAGGGTCTTCTGTACTATTTTCCAGATTTCTAAGCAATGCTTTTTTTGATAAAAAAGCACATCTCTCAAAGGTTCCTCCAATTCCAACACCCACGACAATAGGTGGACACGCGTTGGGACCCGCATCCTTTACAGCCGATATTACAGCACTTTTCACACCTTCAATTCCATCAGAAGGTTTCAGCATGAAAATTTTACTCATATTTTCACTTCCAAATCCTTTTGGTGCAACAGTGATTTTTATCTGATCTCCCTTTACGAGCATGTAGTGAATGATCGCTGGGGTATTATCATTTGTATTGATCCGTTCCAGCGGATGTGCAACAACAGATTTTCTTAAAAATCCTTCCTGATATCCCTGACGTACACCCTCATTCACAGCATCTTCCACTGATCCACCTGTGAAATGTACATTTTGTCCTATTTCCAGAAATACGACTGTCATTCCTGTATCCTGACAGATCGGGATCATTTCTTCTCCGGCAATTTTCATATTCTCGCATAACTGGCCCAGAATCTGCTTAGCAAGAGTTGATTCTTCCTGTTTTTCTGCATTATAAATAGCTTGTTCCATATCTTTACTTAAAAAATGATTTGCCTCAATGCACATTTCTTTGATATGAGATGTGATTTCCAAAACATTTATCTGCCTTACTGTTTCGTTTTCTGTATTTGCCACCATTGATTTTGACCTCTGCTTTCATTTTTCATGCATTACCATTATAGTATAGAACTATTTTTTTGTCATTATTCCGAAATTATTTTTCCCATGCCCATCTCTACCTTCTGCTATATGTCTCTCACGGAATTGTAATGCATATTTTTTTGGTGTAATCTGCTTAGACTGATAAAACTTTCTTATAAAATAACTACTATTCTCAAATCCTGATAAGTAACAAATGTCAATGATCTTATGATCTGTTTCTCTAATTAGCCTCGATGCCTCTTCAATTCGTATATTGATCAGATATTCAATTGGAGACATTCCGGTAGATTCTTTAAAATACCTGCAAAAATAAGTTTCATTCATTGATACCAATGCTGCAAGCTCTGAAAGATAGATTTTTTCCTGAATATGCTGTTTCATATAGGTGATACTTTTTTTTATTCTTTCTGAACGTTCTACCAGATCTGTTTTTAGCTTGTGATCCTGGTTTTCAATCTTATGATGTTTTACCAGATATCCTATGACTTTCATTAATGATGATTTTACTTCTATTGACCAGGCAGTATCTTTGTTGAAATAAGTGCTTGCAATTTTCATTAGCTCATCTATCAGTATTTCTTCAGCTGTGTCCTCACAGCAAATCACTTTTTGTAATATGATCTCACCATTTGCAAGTGGGACCATAAGACTACTTTCACAATGATCATATGTGACCGACTGCAGCATTTGGATCTGGAAGACAAAGGCATAATAGAGGCAAGCTCCAATCGTACTGATTTTATGCAATGCACCTCTCGGGATACAGATCAAGGCTCTTCCTTCAACGGTATATTCAGTAAAATCTATTTCAATTTTTATTTTTCCTTTTTGAAGAAAAATCCATTCCATTTCATCATGCCAGTGATGATCCTTGACCAGCACAGACTGAATGGAGTCCTGTATATAGCACTCAAATGGAAATAGAGCCGATCCATGTCTGCTCTTCTCCCTAAACAACTCCTGATTCATGCCTAGCTCCCTTCTTTCATGATCATCTCTTTATCATTATATTTTGCTCTAGATATATCTAAACTTTAACGCCAATCATCAAATATGTAAAGATAATGTTATTTTTTACAATAATAGAATAAGATTTATAATTATATTCCATATATAATGTTATTAATCACTTGCTGATTCCTTCTAT
>JAQVCQ010000155.1 GCA_028689715.1 Lachnospiraceae bacterium | reverse complement strand
GTTCCGACATTTGCAGCCTCTGCCGTCTCAAGATTTTGGATCTGGATCGTCTCGGCATTTGGGAGTGTCAGATCAACTTCTGTGAATCCTCCTGCAACAGTCTGCAGTCCATAAACGACGCCACGGTTGCTGTCAACGATCAGATCTTTGAGTTGGTTGATTGTAAGCTGTGATTCATACTGAAGATTTACCTCTGTATTTACACTACGAAAAGTCTTAGAAGAAATTGCAATGAACTCAAACAGAACCAAGCCGACAATTCCCATAATTGCCAGCGATACCACTAATTCAATTAATGCAAATCCATTGTTTTTTTTCATCGTTTCTTCCATCTGTGCTATTTTACGCTATGATTTCCGGTTGCAGGTGATAATTTTATAGAATAGGTCTTGCTTCCTCTTGAAACTTCGATCAGGTTGCAATAAGCTGTACTTTGTATGTCATCGATCTTCGCCTTGGTAAAGGAACCCGATGACCGATTGAATCCTAACGCAACAGAATGGGTCGCAGGATCAAGTGAAATATTTGTACCATCTGAAAAATAAAATTTTACAGTAACGCTCTGTTTTCCTATCAGAACTGACTTTTTCACTTCCGATGCCAAATCCGGTGCAAACTGTCCCGGATGTGATGCATCTTCCTGATAATGATAGACTACAAAATCTGCATAGACTTCTCCCGCAGCATTTTTATATAGTTTTAATTCCTGATAATCTTTGCTCAGCGCATCTGCCTTGGTTTCTTTCAGACATGCATTGAGATCGTAGGCACACTCTTTTGCATCCAGGCTGAATATGGAACGTAGTCCCAGTGATACAAGCACAATCATAATGGACATAATAAATATGACTACGATTAATTCAATCAGACTATATCCTTTGTTGTTCTTCAATCTAAACTCCCATCTATACTCTGACCGGTTCATTTATAGATCCGTATATTTTCAGATCAGTATTTTTTAAATCAGTTGTTCCTTCTGATCAGTTCTTCGTCCAGTTTTCATATATGACCAGATCTGATAACCTTATACTGTCTCCATCCCCTGATGCACTTCCCATCGTATTGAGCAGTTCTTTTCCATCCCAGAAAAATCCGATTGCATTCCAGGTCACACCATTTAAGACCGAAGAAGCTTCAAGTGCCTCTCTGACTTCTGATGTATTCGCAGTGATTGATACACCGGGTGCAAGTGTCACTGTTCCATCTGACAGGATCAGACCCGAAAAATTCGCATCAACAAAAACATCACCTGTCGCTATGATCAGGTGGACATCTGAGTCTGTTGTTCCATCATAATGATAAGTTTCAGTCAGTTCATTGTTGATTAATAAAGTTTTAGATGCACCAGCTCCAAGCTTATATCTTTTTGGAATGCCAGTTGTAAAACTATCATAAGTCGTCATAAAATTTTTCAGCGTAGCAATATCCACAATGTTATCAAAAACAATATCCTTTGTCAGATCCGTTTCCTTCACATTGGTCAGTTCGCTATACTGGAAGACAAGCCTAGTGCAAAGTGCATCAAACGTATCCTGTGCAGTGGTATTTGCTGCCGCAAGCTTCGTTGCACCATTTGATAATGTATTTTTCTGGAGTTGTGTTGTGATACCATCATATTTTAAAACATTCCCTGCCAGCTGACGACGCAACATATCGTTCGAATTTCTCATGGAAATGCCATTGGTATAAAAATCCATATACTCCTCAATCTGTTCTTTGTTCAGTCCATAATAATCCTGAAAATACTGATTCGCGGCATCTTCATCACGAAATGACATATAGAAATAAACCAGAGTCTCTCCATTTGTCTGAACAAATACTTTTTCGACCTGTGGTTTTCCATCTACGTATTTAATATATTTGGATAACGGGTTCCCTAATCTTTCAGAAATTACCGTGTCAGAAATCATATCATATAGTTCAGGATGTGCATTTAGTTCCTGATAGGGGGAAATTCCTCCTCCCAAAGCTGTTGCCGTAAGTGGATTTCTGCCATAGACTGATTTTCCTACCACTTTGGAACCCCCTGTCATCTGATAAGACACTCCAATGCATTCGGGTGGAACAAGGTACATCAGCTGATTACTTTTTACTGTAATGGATTCTCCTGTGTAAATGTCTTTTCCGCTTCCCGCTACACTGCCTGTAGGACTTCCAACATCTTTATTTTTTGTTCCAATGAAAGCATGCCCTGCAAGTGTCATTGTTACAACTTTGTCCAGATCCAAAACAGCATCCTTCCCATTGATAATGATGGCACTGCTCTCCTCTGACAGGGTCAGATGGTTTCCATATCCATTATAGATCCCATTCAAAGCAACATTGGTTCCAGTACCTTCAAGTGCCAGGTCATTTTTTACATTCACACTACTTCCAAGCGTAAGATTACTGTCATATCCTTTGATATCATTTGCCCAGATTGTATTACTATCTGCTATAAGATCTGCATATTTTGCAATAATTTGATTTTTAACAATAATGTTATTGGCATCAGAAAATTCAACCTTCAGCCTGCCGGTCGTGGTTGCAAGACTTTGTTCTCCAGGCAGCGTCAGTTGACCAGTATAGAGACTTCCTGTGATCTGGTTGGATCCTCTGTCAGCAGCAATAAATTCTTCATCTGCGATCGTTGTATATTCCGAAACATTGGTCAATGAGATTCCCGAAGAAAACTGGAGGTCAGGCAAAAGTAACTTAATATCGGTATTAATGACTGAAACATAACCTTGTTCATCTCTGAAATAGACCTCAAGGTTCTTAAGTACAACGCCATCATCATCATATGTCATTAAGACATTAGAATCAGATGAAAGAATTGCACCATACCCATCTGTCAGATTTCCTCCCTGCCAGGCTGTTTCAACAAGATAAGATGTAAGTTTATTCACACTATAAGTCGTATGCGTGACAGGATTCTCGGCAAGGTTCGCCCATATGGTCTCAAAAAAAACAGCTTCCATCAGATCCTGCTTCGTCTGCAGGTCATAAGTAGAATAATTTTCCATGACCTGAAGATAGGAGTTGCTGACAGCCTGTGAAATAACACCCTGAAGACCGGTCCTGACTTCATCAAGCGCTCTTTCTGCGTTATAGAAACTGTCTTTTGTTCGAAGATTGGTCTGTTTCATTCTATAATTAGACATTGTAGCTGATATAACAACACTTCCAAGTATCATAACAAATGCAACTGCTATGATTACAGATACCAGTCCCGCACCTCTGTTTTTGTTCTGCTTCGTCATAAATTCCCACCTTTTCAAGGTAATTGACTTTATTAGTCAACTTTGGTTCCTTCTAGAACGGTAATCGCCTCTGTTGGATCAGATGTATGGTACACTTCAACTTTCATATCATAAATACGGTTCTTTGCTGAACTTCCGTCCAGATTCATTCCTTCTGCATTTTTCAGATCAAGGATTCTGGCTGCCACATCTCCACTTTCTTTCTGTGTTCCTGTTTCATTGCTAAATATAAGATTAAAACTTCTCGTCTGAAGTCCAGTTGCAATGTCAGTCTGTACCAAATTCGTTCTTAAACTGATGGCTGCAGGTGTATTTTCATTATAAGCTCCCGTCCATGCCGGAGATTCAAAAATCGTTACTTTAGCACGACTATTCTGCAAATAGGTCGTCAGATCAGTGCTATCATCCGCTGTTTCCTGTCGTATAACTGAAACTTTTGTTTCCAGATTCCCAAGGTTTCTAATGTTGATCGTGTCTTCTTTTGCATTTGCACCAAGAGCAGGATCGCAGGCTTTGTACCTGGGTCTGTATATAATGAAGATTTGTTCCAGTGATTTTTTTGTGGTTGTGTTATCAAATAACTCTCTCTTCTCTGAAAATCTGGTATCTGTAGGAAGGACAGCATTGACTGTTCCATTATTGTAGGAATATTCGATG
>JAQVCQ010000048.1 GCA_028689715.1 Lachnospiraceae bacterium | reverse complement strand
GTGCAACGAACAAGTTTATAAAATAAAAAAATCAATTCAGAAAAAAAGTATTAAATAAAAATGTATAAAAAATAAACTCCTCTGATTATGCGGAGTTTAGATACTTTGAACAGAAAGTATTTAAAAAGTAACGACTTGTTTATTTGTCAGTTTATTGGTATGATAAAAGAAGAATTTTTTATCTTTGGGGGTAGACATGGAAGCAGAGACTGGCGTATTGAAGAAGAAATATGTTCGATGTATTGTTTGTGGCGAGATCATGGAAGAAGGAACACTTATCTGTCCCGTTTGCGGGGTCGGACCTGATAAATTCGTACCATATGAACCGGAAACATCCGGTTACCATAATGACACAAAAGAAGTATTTATTATTTTAGGTCAGGGAATAGCGGCATTGAGCGCAGCGACTGCGATCAGGGAACGCAACGCGACCTGTGGAATTCTTATGATCGGTGAAGAAAATGAGCTTCCGTATAATCGCCCAATGCTCACAAAAGGCATGTCGGGAGGTGTTTCGGAAGAAACAATACTGGTTCACGACAAACAATGGTATGAAGAACAGAATATTCTGTTGTTAAATGGAAAGAAAATTTCTGCAGTTTATCCTGATAAAAAAGAGATCCATCTTCAGGATGGGATGGCATTTATGTATGATAAATGCATCTACGCGCTGGGGGCTGTAAGCTTTGTACCACCATATAAAGGATCACATCTGCCTGAAGTAGTTGCAGTCAGAACGATACAGGATGCAAAAAAAGTCAGAGAACTGGCGCTAGTATCAAAAAAAGCAGTCGTAATAGGTGGTGGAATTCTGGGTCTGGAAACAGCCTGGGAAATCTGTAAACTTGGATGCGAAGTGTGTGTGGTAGAAATGGCACCAAGGATTATGCCAAGACAGATCGGACCGGAAACTTCACAGAAGTTATCAGAAATTGCCAAAGCTTCCGGCATTACTATTTATACAGCGGCAACAGTGGAAGAAATTACAGGTATCGATCATACAGAGGCGATCAGGCTTGCGGATGGAACTTTACTACCGGCAGATATGGTAGTAGTTTCCTGTGGAATCAGAGCAAATACTGAGATTGCCGCGGATGCTGGAATTGCGATCGGAAGAGCTGTTCTGACAGATTCAAATATGCGCACTAATATTTCAGATATCTATGCATGTGGTGATTGTGCAGAGTTTGAAGGCATGAACTATGCTCTGTGGACGGAAGCTTCCCAGATGGGAAAAACTGCAGGAGCGAATGCGTGTGGAGATTTGATCCAATATAGTTCGGATCTTTATCCAGTCACTTTCCATGGTATGAATACGACATTATATGCAATAGGGGATAACGGATGTGCACCGGGCACTAAGATCAGAACGGTCGAAGGAAGCGCTAATAGTGATAACGATCTTGAACTGTATTATCTTGATCAGAACCTAGTGGTCGGAGCAGCTTTACTCGGTGATACGAAAAATGCTTCATTGGTTGAAGAAGCAGTAAAGGGAAAAAAGCAATTCAATGAATTGTTTTTAAATAAAAATTCCAATAACACGAAAGGAGAGACAAAAATGGAGAAGTATATTTGCAATGTCTGTGGCTATGAATACGATGAAGCGAAGGGGGAACCTGATAACGGAATCGCACCAGGAACAAAATTTGCCGATCTTCCAGCAGATTATGTATGTCCTATTTGTGGCGCAGGAAAAGATGAGTTTGAAAAAGCGTAAGTCATTGAATTGAAAAAGGAGAATAAGGATGGATCAGAAATATTATATTTGTAAACACTGTGGAAACATAATTGCTTATGTAAAAAGTTCAGGTGTGGATGTAATGTGCTGTGGAGAAAAAATGACTGAGATTATTCCCGGAACTTCTGATGGTGCAGCTGAGAAACATGTACCGGTTATTGCCGTTGATGGAAATAAGGTTACTGTAACAGTGGGTTCTGTTGCGCATCCTATGCTTCCGGAACATCATATTGAGTGGATTTCTATTCTTACAAAAGAAGGACATCAGAGAAAAGAGCTCAAAGCTGGTGACGAACCTAAAGCAGAATTCGTGCTTACAGATTCTGATGAAGTTGTTGCAGCATATGAATACTGCAATCTTCATAGTCTTTGGAAAGCATAAGTCATCTTTATCAATCCGGTCAGTCATGAAGGCATCAGCTTTCATGACTGACCTTATAGTCAAAAATCTTTAAGAATCGTGCTAATAGAATCATAAGATGTAATGAATGAGTATAAATAAACTGACAGATGCCCGTATAAATGTATATGGTTGTCTGTCAATCTATTTACAGGAGGAAATTAAGAAAGCATGAATTTAATTAACAAAATGGAACGTAAATGGGGAAAATACGCAATTCATAATCTATCCCTTTATCTGATCATCTGTTATGGCTTTGGCTATGCGATCAGCTTTGTGAACTCTGATTTTTTGAATTATCTAACACTAAATCCATCAGCGATTCTGCATGGACAAGTATGGAGAATTCTGACGTGGCTCATTGTCCCCCCTTCAGGATTTAGTATTTTTACAGTGATCATGCTGTTTTTTTATTATTCATTAGGTACGGCGCTAGAACGTGCATGGGGTGCGTTTTATTATAACCTGTATATTTTTTCGGGAATGCTTTTTACTGTCATTGGAAGTTTTTTACTTTTTGTCAGCTGCGAAGCAGGAATTCTTGGGGGAGCAGAACTTGCTCTTTACGGAAATGATTTTTACTCCATGGCGGCATATTATTTCAGTACCTATTATGTGAATATGTCCATTTTTCTTGCATTTGCATCTACTTTTCCGGATATACAGGTCTTACTTATGTTTGTGATACCGGTCAAAGTGAAGTGGCTTGGAATGATTTACGGAGTTATGCTCGTATATGATTTTTTTGCCGGAAACTATATCATTCGGTTTGTTATTGCAGCCTCGTTATTGAACTATCTTGTTACATTCCTGCTTCGTAAGAATTTATCGCATCTGTCACCAAAACAGATCAAACGAAGGACGGAATATAAACGAGAGGTAAGACGGGCTTCAAGTGTTACCAAACATAAGTGTGCAATTTGTGGAAGAACAGACGAGACTAATCCGGAATTGGAATTTAGATTCTGCTCAAAATGTGAGGGTAATTATGAATATTGTCAGGATCATCTGTTCACACATGAACATGTCAAAAAAAGTTGATCAAGTTTTCAAACAAAAATTCAAGAAAGTAATAAATGAAAACTATCACTTTTGTCATAGAACATAATCTAAATAAAATATCAGGAGTAAAGTAATGGATCAGATAGAACAAAAAGAAGCTGCGTTCAGGAAATCGTTGGAACAACTAATGGAACTGGCAAAAAAACAGGAAGGTATTGTGACTGAAGAGCAGATTCACAATAATTTCCCGGAAATGAAATTAGCATCGGATCAGCTGAGCGCGATCAGAGAATACCTGAAGCAGAATAAAATCGGAATCGATGATCCGGTCAATTATGAAGATTATATTACAACAGAAGAAAAAGATTATCTCACGAACTATTTATCAGAAATTTCCGGAATTGAACAGATCGGTGAAGCACAGAAAGAAATTATTTTTTTAGAAGCATCAACAGGAAATCAACTGGCAGTTGAAAAAATGATCGGACATTTTCTCCCAAGAGTAGCAGACATTGCAAAACTTTACACAGGACAGGGTGTTTTACTTGAAGATCTGATTGGTGAAGGCAATATGGCACTGACTATGGGTGTGCAGATGCTGAGTGAGGCAGTGACCTTTGAAGAAGCAGAACAGCTGCTGATCAAGGCTGTGATGGATGCGATGGAGCAACTTACCTGGCAGGAATCTCAAAGCGACAAGGAAGACGAGACGTTTTTAGAAAAGATCAACCGCATAGCAGAAAGTGCAGCTGAAATGGCACAGGATCTGGGAAGAGAAGTATCCGTCATGGAACTGGCAAAAGAAACAGGTGAAACGGAAGAAGTTATTTTGGAGTGTATCAAAATGACCGGCGGAAAGATAGATGGGATAAAAGATGAATCGTAATGATTTTAAGTATGTGATACAAGATCTGAGCAAGGTCTATATTGGTGCGAACTATACCTATGAAGAATTACAGAATGAAGATGATATGCCTGTTAAATTTAAAGAAGCTGCATTTCGTGTTTTTTCAATGGAAACATCTCTTGCGACCACAATTGCAGCACATTTACTTTCAATAAAAAAAGAGGATCGTTCGTACTTTGTATACAAACAGATGAGGGTAAAGATCAAGGTGACATCGCTGGTCAGAGGAAGTAATGCTTTTTCGACAGGATCTTACAAACTGGATGAGTTCATGGATGAATTTCAGAACAAAGCCGTTCAGGGTGAATATTTTATAGAGGAACTTGAAATAAAAAAATTGCATCTAGCAGGGCTTAGTGTATAAGCATAAAATCAGACAACCCTAATGAAAGCGGGTTGTCTTTTTTTATAGCAGTGACTTATGTGACTAAGTTACTGTAGGAATGATCCAATCTCTGTATGATAAAAATATATCAATCTTAATAATAAAGATAATCATTAAGTTATATGTAATGAAATAAATACTTTACATCATTTTATCAGTTGAAGGGAGAAGCTATGAGCAAAAAAACAGTAATTATTGGTGGCGTTGCAGGTGGGGCTACGACCGCAGCCAGACTAAGAAGGCTTGATGAGTCCATGGAAATCGTGATGTTTGAAAGAGGGGAGTACATATCATACGCGAATTGCGGACTTCCATATTATATTGGAGATGTGATACAGAGCAGGGATGCTTTACTATTGCAGACACCTGAAGCCATGCATAAAAAATTTAATCTTGATATCAGAATATCAAGTGAAGTGACAAAAATAGATCCCAACTCAAAAACAGTAACAGTAAAGAATTTAAAAACACAGGAAATCTACGAAGAAGGCTATGACCAGCTTGTGATTGCAACAGGATCTTCTCCTCTAAAACCGCCAATTGAAGGAATCGATCAGGAAGGTGTCTATACTTTATGGACAGTACCGGATACGGATCGAATTAAAGCGCATATTGTGGAAAGAAAACCAAAAACAGCAGCAGTGATCGGTGGCGGATTTATTGGACTTGAGATGGCGGAAAACCTTCATGCGGCAGGAATCAAAGTAACTATTATTGAAATGCAGAATCAGGTCATGGCACCGGTAGATTTTGAGATGGCACAACTTTTGCACGAAAATATCACGATGAATCAGGTAGATCTGATCCTCGGTGATGGGGTAAAAGCATTTAAAAAATCGGATACAGGAATCAAAATCGAGTTATCCAGTGGAAAAGACGTTCAGGCAGATATGGTCCTGCTTTCAATTGGTGTCAGACCAAATAGTGTACTTGCGAAAGATGCCGGATTAAAACTGAATGAAAGAGGTGGCGTCTGGGTAGATTCATTCTTGAAAACTTCGGAACCTGATATCTATGCGGTAGGTGATGTGATAGAGGTCGAAAATTTTGTTACAAAACAAAAAACGATGGTTCCACTTGCAGGACCTGCAAATAAACAGGCCAGAATTTGCGCGGATAATATAAATGGAGCTTCCAAAGAGTATCATGGTACGATGGGAACTTCTGTCGCAAAAGTATTTGATTTGAATGTAGCGGCTACGGGACTGAATGAAAAACAGCTTCAGGCAATGGGAAAGATAAGGCATCAGGATTACGAATGTGTTATGATCAATCAAAAATCTCACGCTGGTTATTATCCGGAAGCAACACCAATGAATTTTAAACTGATTTTTGATCATCAGGGAAATATTCTTGGTGGGCAGATCGTTGGGCAGGATGGCATTGATAAGCGGATTGATACGCTTGCTGTAGCAATGCGACTTGGTGGTAATGTTTATGATCTGACAGAAATGGAACTGGCATATGCACCGCCGTTCTCATCGGCAAAAGATCCATTAAATATGGCAGGATTTGTTGCTGAAAATGTCCTGAACCATACAGCTTCTTTTATTGAATGGGATGAAGTCGATGCTTTGATGGCAGATCCGAATAAAAAAGATAGCTTCACGATTCTGGATGTGACAGAAGAGATGGAGCGAATGGTCTATAGTGTTCCGGGTTCATATCATATTCCGCTTGGTCAGATCAGAAACAGAATGAAGGAACTGGATCAGAATAAACTAATTATTCCATATTGTGCAATTGGAGTCAGATCTTATAATGCTGCAAGGATTCTGATGCAGAACGGTTTTGAACAGGTAAGAATACTTTCGGGAGGAACCTCCTTCTATAAATCAATGCATTACGATCAGGAACAGAGAGAGGAAGTGGAAAGAGTGGATGATAACAAAGAATATGTAGCGATCAATAAAGAAATAAAAGTGCTTGACTGCTGCGGATTACAATGTCCGGGTCCTATTATGAAAGTCCATGACTCTATCTGTGAAATGAAAGAAGGAGAAATCCTTCAGGTATCAGCAACTGATATGGGATTTACAAGAGATATTGGAGCATGGTGCAAGACGACCGGCAATACCTTGTTAAAAACAGAAAGAAAGAATAAAGAAAATATAGTATTCATTAAAAAAGGACAGGAGACATGTGGTGTTAATCCTGGAATGAAAGAGCACACAACTGCTGAAGGAAAGACGATCATAGTATTCAGCGGTGATCTGGATAAAGTACTCGCTTCCTTTATCATAGCAAATGGCGCTGCTTCTATGGGAAAACCTGTTACAATGTTCTTTACCTTCTGGGGATTAAATGCACTTAGAAAAGAAGAAAAAGTTGATGTGAAAAAACCGTTTCTTGACAGTATGTTTGGAGCGATGATGCCAAGAGGCAGCAAAAGATTAAAACTCTCCAAACTGAATATGGGCGGTATGGGAACCATGATGATGAAAAAAGTCATGAAAGATAAGAATGTAAATTCAGTAGAAGAACTTATGAAGCAGGCAATGGCAAGCGGTATTAAACTTGTGGCATGTACCATGTCTATGGATGTCATGGGAATCACAAAAGAGGAACTCATCGATGGTGTAGAACTTGCGGGAGTGGCTTCTTATCTGGGAGATGCCGAAGAATCTAATGTAAATTTATTTATCTGATCTTCTAATATTGCTTATGAAAAATGACCGGATTTTCCGGTCTTTTTTCGTCAATTTTATAGGAATCCGACCTGTTATATGTTATACTGAATTTAGAAATACAGCATTTTTACTATAGTATCTGTGAAAAGAGGGATTACAATGTTTGACTTTAACTTTGACTGGCGACCTGATATGGAGACGAAAATAGAAGTATTGGACCAGCAGCACCAACAGTTATTTCGAATCGGTCGTGACATTGAGCAGCTCCTTCGAATAAAATGTATTGGGGTCACAGAGATCCAGCTGCTAAAAATCGTGTGTGAATTAAGGGATTATGCGGCGTATCATTCTTATCAGGAAGAGAAACTGATGAAAGAGACAGGATATTCCGGCTATGAACAGCACAAGAAAATGCATGAAAGTTTCAGCACCGAGATTGAATCTATCAATATGCCAAAACTGAAATCAGATCCGGAAGGACAGCTTGGACTAATCAGAGATCACATCCAGGTGTGGGTATTTGAACATATGCTGATAGAAGATATGAAAATGGCGGACGAAATTCGAGCCAAGATAAAAAAATAGAAAAAAGAAAAGCCATAAAAATATTTTGTAATTTCATAAAAAATTTGGTATACTGACTAAGTTATTAATATGTTTATGATAAACAAGTAAAAAGGATGGAAGAAGAAATGGCATTACTTAAAGAGTGGAGAGACAAAGCTTATTCAGAAACTGCCAACAAAGGAGATCTTCAGAGACTCTGGACGGCATATTTTCAGACCGAAAAAGAAATATATCAGCAGCTTTTAACAAATCCGGACGAAAAAGTAACAGGAACAGTAAAAGAGCTTGCAGAAAAATATAATGTTGATCTTATGACGATGACCGGATTTTTAGATGGAATCAATGACAGTCTGAAAGAAGCCAACCCATTAGAAGAAATGGAAGCAGATACAAAAGTAAGCCTTGCATTTGATAAGGAACTTCTTTATAAGAACATGGTAGGAGCAGGTGCTGACTGGCTTTATGAGTTAGAAGAGTGGAATTCTATCTTTGATGAAGAGACTAGAGCATCACTTTATAAAGAACAGAAAAAGTCATCTACAGTCGTAAAAGAAGAAAAAGTATATCCAAATGATCCATGTCCATGTGGTTCTGGAAAAAAATACAAAAAATGCTGCGGGAAAAATGCATAATTTAATATTATGTGCGAGATGAAAAGCATCTTCAAATGTTAGAGTGATCTGATAAGATCAGCTGACGTTTGGAGATGTTTTTTTGTTTTTCTCTATTTCAACAAATAAGAACAAAAATTCACATGGACAGACCTAACGTAGGAATCACCCTCAAAGTATAATGACTATAGATGAAAAAGGAGGGTGATACAATGCAGTACGGCTATTTTGATAATGAAAGAAAAGAATATGTGATTGATAAAGTTGACCTGCCGGTTTCCTGGACGAACTATCTTGGTGTCAATGAAATGTGTGCAGTTGTAAATCATACAGCTTCAGGTTATTTGTTCTATAAGACACCAGAGTACCGCAGAATGACAAGATTTAGGGGAAACAGTGTACCCATGGACAGACCGGGACATTATGTTTATGTTCGCGATCAGGATGATGGGGAGTATTTTTCCATATCATGGCAACCTGTGGGAAAAGACCTTGCAAAGGCGAAATACAAGTGCAGACATGGAATGTCCTATACAGTCTATGAGTGTGAATATAAAGGAATCAAAGCGAGTCAGACATTAAGTATTCCACTGGATGAACAGGTGGAACTGTGGGATGTTGTACTTTGCAATCATGACAGCAGACCCCGCTCTCTTTCTGTATTTTCCTATTGCGAATTTTCATTCCGTCATATTTCTATAGACAATCAGAATTTTCAGATGAGTCTGTATTCTGCAGGAAGCAGCTATGATGATGGAATCATTGAATATGATCTGTTCTACGACCAGTTCGGATATCAGTATTTTACTTCGAATTTCACACCGGATGGCTTTGACTGTTTACGTGATAGTTTCATTGGCAGTTATCGATCAGAAGACAATCCGTTCGTTGTGGAAAATGGACAGTGCACCTCTTCTTATGAAAAAGGAGGCAACCATTGTGGTGTTCTGCAAAAGAATATTGTACTGCAGCCAGGTGAAGAAGTCAGACTCTGTTTTATGCTTGGTGAAGGGAATCGGGAGTGTGGCGCAAGAATCAGAAATAAATACAGTGATCCGGAAGCAATTGATCAGGTGTACAAGGATCTGAGAAAGTTCTGGGAGGATAAACAACAAAAACTCCAGATCAGAACACCGAATGAAGGTATGAATACACTGATCAATATATGGACCTTGTATCAAGCAGAGATCAACGTTATGTTCTCACGATTTGCGTCATTTATAGAAGTTGGCGGCAGGGTAGGACTGGGATATCGGGATACAGCGCAGGATGCCATGATGGTGCAGCATTCTAATCCAGTAAAATGCAGACAGAGAATTGTGGAACTACTAAAAGGGCTAATGAGTGCGGGATATGGACTTCATTTATTTTCTCCAGAATGGTTTGAAGAAAAGATCGGTGAACAGCCATTTCGTTCTCCGACAGTCATACCTGAAGGCGACAAAAAATCCAGACTTCACGGGTTAGAAGATACCTGTTCAGATGATGCACTCTGGCTGATTCCTACAATCGTTGATTATATCAGAGAGACCGGTGAATTTTCATTCCTGGATCAGATATTACCTTATGCAGATGAAGGAGAAGACAGTGTTTATGATCATATGAAGCGTATCCTGGATTTTTCAGGAGAACAGGTCGGTATGCATGGTGTCTGCAAAGGACTTCGGGCAGACTGGAATGATTGCCTGAACCTTGGTGGCGGAGAAAGTGCAATGGTATCCTGCCTGCATTATTGGGCATTAGAAAACTTTTTATCACTTGCATCTTATCTGAATCGTACAGAAGATGTTAAAAAATATTCTGCAATGGCCAATACGGTCCGCGAAATTACAAACAATATGCTTTGGGATGAAGACTGGTTCATACGTGGAATTACAAAAGAAGGACGAAAAATAGGAACGACGAAAGATCAGGAAGGCAGGATTCACCTTGAAAGCAATGCGTGGGCAGTACTTTCGGGTGCAGCAGAAGAAGAAAAAGCAAGAAAGGCACTTGATTCAGTTGAAAAATATCTTTATACCCCTTATGGGCTCATGCTGAATGCCCCTGCCTATACAGTGCCGGATGATTCAATTGGGTTCGTTACCAGAGTCTATCCAGGTGTAAAGGAAAATGGCGCAATTTTCAGCCATCCTAATCCATGGGTATGGGCCGCTGAATGCAAACTGGGTAGAGGCGACAGAGCAATGAAATATTATGAGGCACTTTCGCCATACAGACAAAATGATATGATAGAGATCAGGCAGTCAGAGCCATATTCCTACTGTCAGTTCATCATGGGTAAAGATCATAGTGCTTATGGAAGAGCCAGACATCCATTTATGACAGGAACAGGTGGATGGGCATATTATTCAGCGACACGCTATATTCTGGGCATCAGACCTGAGTTTGACAGCCTTATTATAGATCCATGCATCCCGTCCGGGTGGAGTGAATTTTTGGTAGTCAGAGAGTGGAGAGAGAGTAGGTATGAGATTACCGTTAAAAATCCGGACGGTGTGATGAAGGGTGTAAAAGAAATCATAATAGATGGAGAAGCTGTAGATAAAATCACATTAGAAAACCATCAGCCCGGCAGAACCTATAAGGTGGTTGTTGTGATGGGACTTCTTCAGAATGATGAGGGGAAAGGATGAACAACATGATTGAATTTGGTACTGGTGGATGGAGAGCTGTCATTGGTGATGGATTTACAAGACAGAACATTCGTATTCTTGCCAAGGCATTAGCAACGAAAATGAAAAATGAAGGGGTAGAAGACGAGGGGATCGTAATAGGTTATGACCGGAGGTTTTTATCAAAAGAGGCAATGCAGTGGGCGGCTTGCGTATTTGCTGCAGAAGGAATTCAGGCAAAACTGATCAATCAGTCAGTTCCAACACCAATGGTAATGTATTATTTGATGAAATATGCACTTCCTTATGGAATCATGGTGACAGCAAGCCATAATCCAGCGATCTACAATGGATTTAAAATATTTACCGCAGGCGGAAGAGATGCGGATGAATATCAGACAAAAGACATAGAAGAATACTGTGCTGATGTCAGTGAAGAAGAAATTCGGGAAACAGATTATTCAGGTGCTGTAAAGAGTGGTCTGGTTCAGGAAATCTATCCGCTGAACGAATATCTTGACAATATTATTTCACAAATTGATATTGAACGAATCAGATCTGCAGGATTACGGATTGCTCTTGATCCTATGTATGGGGTCAGTGAAACCTCACTAGCAACGATTTTTCATACAGCCCGTTGCAGTCTGTTTACGATCAATGAAAGACATGACACGCTGTTTGGAGGAAAACTTCCATCTCCATCGGCAGGGACCTTAAAAGCATTACAGAATCATGTACTTGATAATCGCTGTGATATTGGAATTGCAACAGACGGGGATGCTGACAGGATCGGTATCATTGATGACAAAGGTAATTTTCTTCATCCAAATGATATCCTTGTGATCCTATATTATTATCTGGTCACATATAAACATTGGCGAGGACCTGTAGTAAGAAATATTGCAACAACACACCGACTCGATCGCCTTGCAAAAGAATTTGGAGAGAACTGTTATGAAGTACCTGTCGGATTCAAACATATTTCATCAAAAATGAATGAGACAGATGCGGTAATTGGTGGAGAGTCTTCAGGAGGTCTGACGGTCAGAGGTCATATTAAGGGCAAAGACGGTGTTTATGCTGCAGCACTTCTTGTTGAAATGATTGCTGTTACAGGGAAAAAACTATCTGCCATCATGGAGGAGATTCAGGAGAAGTTCGGTCCTGATTATATGATGGAGAAAGATTACCGATTTGACCAGGCCAAAAAAGAAGAAATTCAAAAAATCCTCTTCCAGGAAAAAAGACTTCCGGAACTGGAACTGGAAGTTGAAAGAGTTTCTTATCTCGATGGATGTAAAGTATATTTTAAAAATGGCGGATGGATCATCTGTAGATTTTCAGGAACAGAGCCGCTCTTAAGGATTTTTTGTGAGATGGCAGAAGAAAAAGATGTGATTCAGTCGATATGTAGTTTTGAAGATTTTTTTGAATTATAAAGCAGACAGGGAATGACTTTGCCGGAGATGAATTCATGGCAATGGAATTCCCTTCTCTGCATTTATTTGATACACTATAGAAAAGGATCCGGAAAGGAAATGTGCAGAAGATGATGAAACCTGATTCCAATTCATTACGATATAAGATACTTGTTTTTATGGCAGTGAGCTGGTTGATTCCAATTGGGATCATAACGGCATTTATTCTGTTTTCTTATCGCAATGTTTACCTGGAAAAAAATGAAAAATTAATTGAAGATGGGATCAATAATGCAGCGTCGATCGTTGCCATGAGGATTAACGAAGCGATCCGCCTTAGCCAGAAACCTACTTATGAAAGGGACTGGGAAAATTTATGGGATATTTATGAAGATGGTGGGATCAATCCGGGAAATTTCTATAGTGAAATGAATGCATCCCTCAAGTCAAAATATTATATGGATAAGAGATTCGACTTTTATGCGTTTTATGCAGAAGATACGGATGCACCTAAATGTTATTCATCAAGAACAGGATATGGTCTGCATTTATATCAGAAAGAGATTCATGAGAAAATAAAGGACGCCATTTCCAGTGATTCAAATTACATACAGACGATCGTTGTTGACAACAGATTACTGTTGATCCGTAATTTATATACTGTTTCTAATTATAGAAAGTATGGGAGTCTGGTGCTTGCAATGAATACAGAAGCACTTTATAAAGAGCTCCCGATAGAAAAAGTTGAAAATCTTGGAATTCTTTTTGGAAAAGATGCAGAAGTACTGACATGGGGATCGCAGGAGCAGGTACGGACAGAAAATATTTACAACAGATTACAGGAGGGAATGCAGACAGGACGTACTGAATACCTGAATAAATCTCATGCAGGAGGATTCAGGGGTTATGCATTTGGAAGAGAGGAAGATGCATATCCATTATTTCTGATCTATGCGGTAAAGGATTCGGAATTTTATCAGAGCCTGAATGAACTCTATCGGATCGTTCTGGTAGTAGCACTTTTACTGATCCCAGTTGTTTATTCGGCTTACCGATATTTAAAGAACCAGATCGAAATACCGGTGGAGCAGCTGGTCATACTTTCCAAAAATATCATGGAGGGTAAATTTGGTATGACTGTCGGTGAAAAAAATATGCCAAATGCAGAGTTTGACTATCTGGCAGATTCCTTTGACCGCATGTCAAAGCAGATCAAATATCTTTTTGACTCTGTTTATAATGAAAAACTGGCAAGAAAAGATGCACAGATCGCAGCATTGCAGGCACAGATCAATCCTCATTTTTTAAATAACACGCTTGAGATGATGAACTGGCAGGCGAGGATGTCGGGAGATATCGCTGTCTGTAAAATGATAGAATCTCTCAGTATTGTTCTTGACCATAATATGAACAGGTCGAACAGAGCTGAAGTATATCTTTCTGAAGAACTTCGATGTGTGGATGCCTATCTGTATATTATGTCGATGCGGTTTGGTCAGCGTCTGCTTGTAGAAAAAGAAATTGATGAATCATTGCTTCGAACAAGAGTACCACAGTTGATCCTTCAGCCCATCATTGAGAATGCGATCCTTCATGGTATCGAAAAAGTGAATAAAGGAAAAATTAAAATCTGTATCCATGCTGATAAAGGCAGGGTCTTTCTGGATGTACTGAATACAGGAAAACCGGTTTTAGACGAGGAAATTGAGAGGATACGTAAAGAACTCCTTACGGTTGAAATCGAAAATGCTTCGACAGAGATGAAAGATTCAAGTCCGGATTCAGAGGAATTAAATAAAAAGTCGGGTCATTCAAAACATATTTCAATAGGAATCCGCAACGTGCATAAAAGGATACGTCTGATGTACGGAGTGCAATATGGATTGGAAGTATCAACGCCTGATGATGGAACATTTTTAACAAGGATCGTGATTCCAAACGATGCAATATGGCAAGAATGAACAAATAATGTCAAATCGGTCTAATGCTTTTCCTGTATAGATTATCTATAATTCTATCTATAGCAAAGAGCTATAATGTAGAAGGAGGAAGAAACAGATGAAAAAGAAAGTACTATCGGTATTACTTGTTGCAGCTATGACTGCTTCCATGCTTGCAGGTTGTGGTGCAGCGAAAGAAGAAGCGGCAGGAACTGAGGAAGTCAAAGTGGAAGAGGAAGTGCAGACTGCGGAGACAGAGGCACCGGCTGATGAACAGCAGGCGGAAGAAGCAAAGAATCCTGTGACCCTTAAAACGGTTTCCATGTTTGGTGGAACAGATCCAAATGCGCCAATCTATGAAGAAATCAACAAAGCATTTATGGAAGAAAATAGTTACATCACAGTTGAAGACAATTCTCAGGTTTCTGATGAAGAATGGAAAGCAACAATCGCAGCAGATTTTTCTGTAGGAAATGAACCTGATGTTCTTCAATTCTTTACTGATGCAACTGCCAATACGATTATAGCTACAGATAAGTTTGTAACAGTGGAAGAAATCAAAGCAGAATACCCTGAATATGCAAAAGATACACTTGATGCAGCACTTACAGCTGTGACCAATACAGACGGAGTTTCAAGAGCAATTCCTACAACAGGATATTGGGAAGGGCTTTATTGCAACAAAGATCTTTTTGACCAATATGGAGTAGAACTTCCAACTGACTGGGAATCACTTACAAATGCGATCGCTGTATTTAAAGAAAATGGAATCATTCCAATTGCATGTTCGCTGAATAATGTTCCTCATTACTGGATCGAATTCTTAATGTTATATTCAGCAGGAGAAGAAAGCTACACATCAGTACCGGAAACTGCTCCAGCTGAATGGGCAGCAGGACTTGAAACCTTTAAAACACTTAGAGATATGGGAGCATTCCCAGAAGATACAGATACTGTTGATGATGCATATGTAGGACAGTTGTTCAAAGATAAAAAGGCTGCTATGCAGCTGGATGGCTCATGGTATTTAGGTGGTGTAACAGATGTTGAGAATACTGTTGTCATTCCTTTTCCAGGGGTAGAGAACCAGAAAGCAAAAGCAGGTGCACTTGTTGGAGGTATGTCTTCCGGATTCTACATTACAAAAAAAGCATGGGATGATCCGGACAAAAGAGATGCAGCAGTTAAATTTGTAATGGCTCATACAAACAAAGATTCTGTTCAGAAGTATTGGAATGGAAATGGACAGGCAGCATGTGCGGTAGAACCAATTGATGGTATGTCACCACTTGCACTTTCCGGTCTTGAATACAGCAGTGCAGCAAGTAGTATCTGTGCACCGACTGATTCCAGAATCGATCCGGAAGCATATAAGATTATTGTAGGTGGAATCGTAAAAGTATCTACAGGAGAATTATCTGCTCAGGATCTGCTTGATGAAGCACTTTCTGTGAACGCAGCAAGAAAATAATAACAGTGTGAATCAATGAAACAGGGGGAAGGGGTCAAGGCCCCTTCCCTTTATAAAATTTAAAGAAACAGGTGGAATTCTAATGCTTTATAAGAAAAAAAGTCCATTGCTGGTATTTGTAATACCTGGGTTGCTATTTTTGACCATATTTCTCTATCTTCCTTTTCTTGAGAATATTAAAAATAGCTGTTTTGATATGACAAGTATCGTGAAAATGCCGGGAAGTGACTGGAAATATATTGGTGCTGACAATTATCAGAAATTGTTAACGGATAAAGACCTCATGGTCGCAATTGCTAATTCATTTAAAATGATGTTTCTTACGGTTGTTTTTGAAGTTGGGATAGGATTTGTACTTGCGATTCTTGTTATGAATATTAAAAAAGGACAACAGATCTTTAGAACGATCTTCTTTTTTCCCATTGTCATTTCAGCAACTGCAATTGGTCTTCTGTTTAAACTGTTCTATAACTTTAATGGTGGAATGCTGAATCAGATCCTTTTAGGTATGGGGCATGAGCCTGTAAACTGGCTGAATCCCCAGCTTGCTTTTGTCATGGTAAGTATACCTACTCTGTGGAGCTATGTAGGGTTTTATTTTGTTATACTACTGACCGGATTAAGTGATATTTCTGATGATATTTATGAAGCAGCTGAGATCGATGGATGCAGTAAACTAAAACAGGTAGGATATATAACCATACCTCTTATGAAAAGTGTCCTTGCAACATGCGTTACACTGGCAGTGACAGGAGCTTTAAAAATCTTTGATCTTCCATGGGTCATTGTTCCAAATGGTGCACCGCAGGGTCTCACGCATTTCCTTGGAACCTATATGTATCAGGTCACGTTCGGTATGAATAACTATGACTATGGATCAGTACTGGCAATCGTGATTGTGGTCATGGGAGTGCTGATATCAAAAGCAGTAGGTGTCCTGACTGCGGAGAAGAAAGAAAGGAGGGTATGATATGAGACCAGGAAGTTATAGAGCAGAGAAGAAAAAGTTTCATTTTAGCACTGTCGTGATCTATATGATTTTGATCGTATGGGGTGCAGGAACGATCTTTCCGTTTTTGTGGGTCGTACTAAATTCTTTTAAAGAGTCATCAGAAGTATTGTCCTCCTCATTTTCATTACCTGTCAATGCAACACTTGAAAATTATCAAAATGCTTTTGAACGATTGAATGTACTGCAGGCATATAAGAACAGTCTTATTATTTCCGGCAGTGTGACAATAGGAGTAATGCTTCTTTCATCCATGATGTCATTTGCATTAACACGTTATGAATTCAAAGGGAAAAAGCTTTTGATGAGCATGATCGTTGCCAGTCTTATGTTTCCGGTTTTCTCCACTATTATTCCGGTTTTTAAAATGATCGTTTCGTTAAAGCTTCTTAACACAAATCTTGCAGTTATTCTTCCACAGATCGCAGGGAATCTTAGTTTTGCAACGATCGTCATGATAGGATTTTTGAAAAGTGTTCCTATTGAGATGGAAGAAGCGGCATACATGGAAGGTGCCAATGTATACCAGGTATTTGGAAAAATCATAGTACCGATCTGCAAGGCGTCCCTTTCCACGGTAGCAATTTTCAGTTTTTTGTGGTCATATAATGACCTGTTCGTGCAAAAGATCATGATCCGTGATAATACAAAATTTCCAGTTTCTACTTTGTTGGAGGAGATCAGCTCAAAATATGGAACGGATTTTGGACTCATGGCAGCAAGTGTTACACTGATCGTTTTTCCGGTGCTTATCGTTTATATCATGTTACAGAAGAATATCATCAAAGGATTGACGGCTGGAGCGGTAAAAGGATAGAATCTTAATGAACAATTATTTTTTGTTTTTGCAGAGTAGTGCAGATTGGAAAAAAATATGCTAAAAGTAGTATTGATCGATGATGAGCCAATCATTGTGGAAGGTCTGTCAAGAAGTGTGGACTGGTCAAAGTTCCAATGCAGGGTGGTTGGAACAGCAAATGATGGACTTAATGGAAAAAAACTGATCGAGGACGTGTCACCGGATCTGGTCTTTTTGGACATCTGTATGCCTGAGATCGATGGATTGAGCATGATCGCTGCAGTGAAATCACAATATCCGGATTTGCAGGTATGTGTTTTGACAGGCTATCGAGATTTTGATTATGCACAGACGGCGATCAGACTGGGTGTGTGTCGTTTTCTTTTAAAACCCTCTAATATGGATGAAATAGAAGAAGCGATCCATGCTATGACAGAAAAGATCACAGATCGTCGGAAAAACATAGGTGCAGATGAATCGAAAGGTTCGACTGATGAAAATAAGTCAGTTGACGAATCACATGAGTGTGAAGCAGAGGAACATGAGGAGTTGTTAAGTTCTGCCAGCAGCTTCATTGTTAAAAATGCACTGGAGTATATTGGAGAAAATTTTGAAAAGAAACTAAAATTGTCGGATGTGGCTGAAAAGACATATGTCAGCCAATGGCATTTAAGTAAACTTCTGAACAAACATACAGGCAGGAACTTCTCGGAAATCTTAAATTCAGTGAGAATTGAGAAAGCAAAAGAAATGCTTACAGATCCGTCTAAAAGAATAGGTGAAATATCTGATGAAGTCGGATTTCTGGATGTCGCACATTTTTCTAAAGTATTTAAAAGGCAGATCGGGATGTCTGCAAATAGTTATCGTAATGAAATTCTTGGAATCAGTATTCAAAAAGAAGAGTGAAGGTACAGCCTTAGTGGCTGGACCTTCACTCTTTTTAAGCTACAACAATTCCATTCAATATCACATTTCTGATACTAAGATCCTGATTTAGAATCACATAATTTGCTGCTTTTCCAGGTTC
>JAQVCQ010000047.1:17635-18895 GCA_028689715.1 Lachnospiraceae bacterium | reverse complement strand
TCAAACGAAGAGGTAAGCTTGGACAATAGCCATTCGAGTTGTTCTTCATTTAATGTAGTTGGCGTTCCACCGCCAATATAGACACTGTCAAGGATCCTCTCCTTCATGTTATATACTACAAAATCGATTTCTTTTTCCAATGCCTGAAGATAATCTCCAACTCTTGTTTTCCAGAGACCGATCGGGTAAGACGTAAAGGAACAATATAGACAGGTCGTAGGACAGAATGGGATTCCAATATATAAGCTATACCCATTTTTATAATTTATTTTTTTAAGAATCTGCAATTCTCTGTCTGCGATTTCTATTCCAAGTGCCGCCTTCTCATCACTGATCAGATAAGTCTTCTTCATATGTTCAGAAATTTCAGAATGACTTCCGCCTTCTTCAAGCAATGTCATTGGAATTTTTGTCGGTCTGATTCCGGTCAATGTTCCCCATGGAAGTTCTTGTCCCGTAGTCTCTGAAAGCACCTGATAAAGCATCTGCTTCAAAATATTCCGATACTCTGTTCTGTCAGTTTCCTGTTCTATTCGGATTTCTCTAATCAGACCGCTTTGACAGGCCGTCACGCAAAGCAGATCTCTCTGATCAGGCTCCTGTAAATCTCCTTCAAAAATAATATCTAAAAATAAGTCCCCATACACAAAGCAAGATGACTCTTCTTTAAGAATCACCTTTACTTCCTCTTCCGGATAAAATGCTTTAACCAGAGAGTGAATATCATATTCATATTGATTTCTACTAATTGCAACAAGTAGCATTCCCATGCTCCTAACTATTCTATTACTTGATTATGATTTAAAAAAATGGATTATATTGTTTTTCATGTCCGATCGTTGTCGAATCACCATGTCCTGGGTATACTTTGGTCTCATCCGGAAGAATAAACAGCTTTTCAGTAACTGATCTTCCAAGTTCTGCGCCGCTTCCAGTCGGCAGATCGGATCTTCCAACAGATTCTTCAAATAAAGTATCACCACTGATCAGCAGACCGGCTTCCCTTATGTAAAAACAGCAGCTTCCTGCAGTATGCCCCGGTGTTGCGATCAGTTCGATCTTCATATCTGCGATCTCGATCATCTCTCCATCTTCAAGATAATGATCTGCATTCACAGTATACGGACGTCCTACCTGATCAGAAACGTTCAGGGACGGATCTTCTAATAATTTCTGTTCTCCACGATAAGCATATATCGGTACACCCGATAATTTACGAAGTGAATTACAGCCAAAAATATGATCAAAATGACCATGTGT
>JAQVCQ010000047.1:0-17535 GCA_028689715.1 Lachnospiraceae bacterium | reverse complement strand
CCACCCTTGCTTTTTTGTGGTTGCGTCTGCTTGATCTGGGCATTATCATGTACCTCTGCAAGGATCTGCTCATCAGTCATAACCTTGCGGTTATCTCTTTCATACATTTCCTGCATTTTATTAATGATCTGGCCTTCTTTCAGACCGCCATGACCGACCGCTGCAAGTACTGCTTCCCAGTCATGAAAACCATATTTTTTCATAACATGGTCCATATAAGGTGGTTTCATGATGTCAATCGTATTGATTGCTTTTGCTTTACAATATGCCTGAAGTAATTCTTTCCCTTTTACAATATTGTCATCTTTATATTCATTTTTGAACCACTGGTTGATCTTATTCTTAGCCTGCGTGCTTTTTACAACACTGAGCCAGTCACGGCTCGGACCTTTTGAATTATGGGAAGTAATGACTTCGATCCTGTCACCATTCTTTATCTCATAATCTATCGTGACCAGTTTGCCGTTCACTCTGGCACCGATCATCTTATTTCCTACCGCACTATGGATGCTATACGCAAAATCTATTGGCGTTGATCCTGCTGGAAGGTTCTTTACGTCACCAGTTGGTGTAAAGCAGTATACATTATCAGAAAACAGATCCAGATCGCTTTTCAGCAAATTCAGAAACTCCCTGTTATCCGACATATCTTTCTGCCATTCAAGAATCTGACGAAGCCAGGAAAGTTTTTCTTCTTCCTGTGCCTTGATCTTTTTCCCATCCGATGCTTCTTTATATTTCCAGTGAGCGGCAATACCATACTCAGCTGTTTTATGCATTTCTACTGTTCTGATCTGTATTTCAAAAGGCTGTCCGGTCGAACCAATTAAAGTCGTATGGAGTGACTGGTACATATTTGCTTTAGGCATGGCAATATAATCTTTGAAACGCCCTGGAATCGGTTTGTACATTTCATGAATGACGCCAAGCGCTGCATAGCAGTCTTTCACACTGTCAACAATAATTCGAACGGCAAACAGGTCATAGATCTGGTCAATGGTCTTCCCCTGGTTCTTCATTTTTTTATAAATACTAAAGAAATGCTTTACCCTTCCATCGATCTGTGCTCTGATTCCAACACTCTCTATATGTTCTCTGACTTCATCAACGATGTTTTCGACATACTGTTCCCGCTCTGCTTTTCTGACTGAGATCTTCTCTGCCAGATCATAGTAGATTTCTGGTTCCAGATATTTTAAAGACAGATCGTCGAGTTCGACCTTGATTTTAGAAATACCCAGTCTCTGTGCGATCGGTGAATAGATCTCAAGTGTTTCTCTTGCAATTCTCTGCTGTTTTTCCGGCGGCATATGCTTGAGTGTACGCATATTATGAAGCCGGTCAGCAAGTTTGATCATGATGACACGGATATCTTTTGCCATAGCCAAAAACATTTTTCTAAGGTTTTCTGCCTGTAATTCCGTTTTGTCAGCTGATCTTTCGTCTGCATTTTCACCTGTGAACTGCAGCTGCTGAAGTTTTGTGACGCCATCTACTAACAGTGCAACATCTGCTCCGAACTGTTCTTTGATCTCATCATCTGTTAATATCGTATCTTCAACAACATCATGAAGGATTCCTGCCACGATCGTTTCTTTATCAAGTTCCAGATCTGCAAGAATAATGGCAACATATAACGGATGGATAATATAAGGTTCTCCGGATTTTCGCACTTGATCCTGATGTGCCAGATTTGCGATCTGATACGCCTTTTCTATCATGGAAATATCATCAGATGGATGATATTTACGCACACGGCTAATAAGGTCCTGGTATAATTCCTCAGGACTTAAGAACTCTTTAATAGGCTCAATGCGGCCATCATCGATCACGACACCCTTATTCAGTTTGCGAATATCTGTCATATTATCTTCTGCCATAAAATCACCGTCACTCATTATTCATTTTTATGATTATTTTCCTTCGTAGGTAAGTGCAGCTTCCACTTTATATCCTTCGATCTTTTCCCTGCCATTTAATCCTGCAAGCTCAATTAAGACTACAACGCCTACCACAATTCCACCAAGCGATTCGATCAGCTGGATCATAGCCTGAGTCGTACCACCTGTCGCGATCAGATCATCTACGATCAGAACCTTCTGCCCCGGTTTGATAGAATCTTTATGCATTTCAATTGTTGCTGTACCATATTCAAGGTCATACTCCTTTGAGACAGTCTCACAAGGTAGTTTTCCCTGTTTTCTGATCAGAACAAAAGGTTTGTGATTTATGTATGCAATTGGTGTACCAAAGATAAATCCTCTGGATTCCGGTCCTGCTACGACATCAAAATCAATCTCTTTGATCAGATCCTGCATCGTATCAATTGCAAGGTGTAATCCATCCGCATCCTGAAGTACACTTGTTACATCTCTAAATAAAATTCCTTCTTCCGGAAAATCAGGTATACTTCTTACATATTCTTCTAATTTTTTCATATTTAATTCCTCCTACCGGGTACGATTTCAAGCCAGTATCCATCTGGATCTGCTATGAAATAGATTCCCATTGCTTTATTTTCAAAACAGATACATCCCATCTCTTTATGCTTTTCATATGCTGCATCAAAGTCATCTACTTCAAACGCGAGATGGAACTCATTATCACCAAGGTCATAATGATCTTTTTCCCAGTCGCGAAGCCAGGTCAGTTCTAAAAGATGCCCACTCATTTCATCCTCTAGATAGACCAGAATGAAACTGCCGTCAGGCTGAACTTTTCTGTGATGTTCATTCAGTCCAAGCGCTTCTGTATAAAACTGAAGCGATTTATCAAGATCAGCAACATTTATATTATTATGTACAAATTGAAATTTCATCTAAATCCTCCTGTAAAATACCTTCAAAATGCGAATTCCATTCTCCATTATATTATTTTTCAAATAGGAAGTCAAAATATTTATAAAGAAAAGAAGAGGGGACGCAGATACACTGCATAAATGTCTTATGCATTGCATCTGCGTCCCCTGAAAATTCAATACGATTACATCATTCCCATTCCGCCTGGTGCTGGAGCTGGAATATCCTCTTTAATATTTGCTACAACAGATTCTGTTGTAAGAAGTGTAGCTGCGACACTCGTTGCATTCTGTAGTGCGCTTCTGGTTACTTTTGCAGGATCAAGGATTCCTACTTTTACCATATCCACATATTCTTCTTTTAATGCATCAAATCCAATTCCTACTGGTGCTTCTTTTACTTTGCTTACAATAACAGATCCATCAAGGCCTGCATTGGATGCAATATGGAATAAAGGTGCTTCCAAAGATTTCAGTACGATCTGAGCTCCTGTTTTTTCATCTCCTTCAAGTGTTTCAGCAAGCTGTGCGACTTCTTTTGTCGCATGGATATAAGCTGATCCACCACCTGCAATGATACCCTCTTCCACTGCAGCTCTGGTTGCTGCAAGTGCATCTTCGAGTCTGAGTTTTGCTTCTTTCATCTCAGTTTCAGTCGCTGCTCCAACTCTGATTACCGCGACTCCGCCTGCCAGCTTCGCAAGTCTTTCCTGAAGTTTTTCTTTGTCAAATTCAGAAGTTGTCTCTTCCACCTGATTTTTGATCTGAGCGATTCTTGCATCAATTGATGATTTTTCACCAGCGCCTTCAACGATAACTGTATTTTCTTTCTGAATCTTAACAGATTTTGCTCTTCCAAGCTGATCCATTGTTGCTTCTTTTAAATCAAGTCCAAGTTCTTCTGAAATCACCTGTCCGCCTGTAAGAATTGCAATATCTTCAAGCATTGCTTTTCTTCTGTCGCCATATCCCGGTGCTTTTACAGCTACAACATTAAATGTGCCACGAAGTTTGTTCACGATCAGTGTTGTTAATGCTTCCCCTTCTACATCTTCAGCAATGATAAGAAGTTTTGCACCTGACTGTACGATCTGTTCTAATACCGGAAGGATTTCCTGAATACTTGATATCTTTTTATCTGTAATCAGAATATATGGATTTTCAAGAACTGCTTCCATTTTATCCATATCTGTTGCCATGTATGCAGAAATATAACCTCTGTCGAACTGCATTCCTTCTACAAGGTCAAGTTCTGTCAGCATAGTTTTGGATTCTTCAATTGTGATAACACCGTCATTGGAAACTTTTTCCATTGCATCTGCTACCAGAGCTCCTACTTCATCATCTCCGGCAGAAATGGCAGCTACTCTTGAAATCTGCTCTTTTCCATTGATCTTCGCACTCATTTTTGCAATAGCTTCTACTGCTGTTTCAGTTGCTTTTTTCATCCCTTTTCTTAAAATGATCGGGTTCGCACCTGCAGCAATATTTCTCATTCCTGCACTGATCATTGCCTGTGCAAGAACTGTAGCTGTAGTTGTTCCATCGCCTGCAACATCATTTGTTTTTGTTGCTACTTCTTTTACAAGCTGTGCACCCATATTTTCAAATGCATCTTCAAGTTCAATTTCTTTTGCGATCGTAACACCATCATTTGTAATCAGTGGTGCTCCATATGATTTATCAAGAACTACATTTCTTCCTTTTGGTCCAAGTGTCACTCTGACTGTATTTGCGAGCTGATTCACACCTGATTCTAAAGCTGCACGCGCTTCTGCTCCATATTTTAATTCTTTTGCCATGGTAAAAACCTCCTGTTATCTGTTTCTTATTGTTTTTTACTGAAGAACAGCTAAAATATCGCTCTGTTTTACAATAATGTATTCTACATCTTCCACTTTTACATCTGTTCCGGCATATTTGGAGTAAATGACCTGATCTCCTGGTTTTACTTCCATTTTTATTTCTTTTCCATCGATCATGCCTCCAGGGCCTACTGCGATCACTTCAGCCTGCTGCGGTTTTTCTTTGTTCTGTCCCGGTAATACGATCCCTGATTTTGTTGTTTCTTCCGCAACCAGTTGTTTTAATACAACTCTGTCTCCTAATGGTACTAAATTCATAATAAAACCTCCTTGATCAAATTGTCTCGAATGAATTATTAGCACTCTCTTCTCATGAGTGCTAATTTCTAAAACATATATTAGTAATTTTATTTTTCTTTCGCAACGTCACTCAGTTCTCTATTTTCTTGTTTTTCTGGCTTTTTCTCATTTTTTCTTTCTTTTTCTCGTTTTTTTATATCAATCCACAAAAAAAGTGATTTTATATTTTTTTTAGAAATAGACTACTCTGCAACCAGAGACATTCCTTTCTCTAAACGTTCCTGATACCCCGGTGCTTTTTTTAGTTCTATTTTATTCTGCAGCATTTCATATTCTGCCTCTGAAAACAGATCAGAAAGATTTTCTTCTATATTGGTCTTATGAACAAACCCACATGCAACAGAAGGTGCCAGTATCGGATCCTGAAAACGGTCACATCTGCTCTGAACTTTTTTGCAGAATTCATACGCTTCTCCATCTTCTGACATAGGGATCAATACATGAAATACATCTCCATCGACACGTCCGATGATATATTCAGGTTTTGCCTCTTTTCGGATGATCGTTGCAACCGTTTTGATCAGCCTGTCGCTTTCTTCACCACCATAAAAAGTATTCACATATTTCCAGTCATTAATATTCAGACAGATCGCTGCGACTGGAACGATAAAGGACCGTTCTACAACATTCATCCTGTTTATGAAATAATTTTTCGTCAGAACACCGGTCAGTGCATCGTTCTTTTCGGCATGTTTTACCTGATAACGTTCTTTTTCAAGACTCTGTTCAAGTTCTTCCGCGTATGCAAGCGTTTCCTCAGATTGAAATGCCAGTTTCGCCTGATTCGCCAGTTGGACGACCAGACTATTAACAAGCTCATCAATATTTTCTTTTTTATCAGGTCTGTCACATTCGTTCACGACATATAAATGGCCAATGGTCCTGTCAAACACCCGAATCTTGCGTCCTGGTGAATGTTCTACATCCGGAATGAACCCTTCAAAATCTCCTACTGCCACAGCGCGTTCCCCATGTCGTTCTGTCAGCAATATTTTTACCCCTGTCACGGCAGCAAAACATTTCAGATAATTTCTCAGCTCATTCATTTCATACAGACAGGAAAGATTATAATTTTTAATATGATCTTTCCACCTCTGTTCTAGTTCTTTAATCTGCTTGTCCATATACCCACCCATCCTTTAAGTCATATTGAAATACTCTCTAACCTATTTTACTCCATTCATCTCATTCTTGAAAGTGGTAATATATTCTTTTATTACTTCCGTGTTGTATTGATTTTGTTCCATCAACTGAATAAAATGAGATCCTACGATACATCCATCGATCACATCTTTCATTGGCATGATATCCTGTGCTGTCCTGATTCCAAATCCCATCATGACAGGAATGGTTGAAACTGACCTGACTTTCTGAAGATATTGAAGGATATCTTTATGAAATGTTGCATCCTGACCTGTTACTCCCATGGAAGAAACGCAGTAAACAAAGCCTCTTGCATTTTTCAAAATCATTGGAATCCTCTGTTTCGAGACCGGTGCGACCAGTTGGATCAATATTGGAGCTTCCGATGTCTTATCCAGAACTTTTTTCAGATTCCCCTGCTCTTCATATGGCAGATCAGGTATGATCAATCCATCAATTCCCACTGCAGCACACTTTGCGGCAAATGCAGCAAGACCATAGAATGAAACTGTATTATAATACATCATAAAAACAAGAGGTATCTCACATCCTTCTGTTCTGAGTTTTTCCACCATATCAAACACTTTTTTCAGATTGGTCCCTTTTTGTATGGACCGAAATGATGCGTCCTGAATTACCGGACCATCTGCTACGGGATCAGAAAACGGAATCCCCAGTTCAAGAATGTCTGTTCCCGCTTCCTCCTGAACCCTGATCAGTTCTGCACATCTTTCTATATCTGGCAAGCCTGCTGTCATATATGTGATAAATGCTTTATGCCCCGCTTCTTCCAACAGCGCAAGCCTTTTTTCAATTCTGTTCATCCTTTTTCCTCCCTGTTCTGCCAATCTTAATTCAGATACTCTTCCCCATTAAAATATGCCTCAATTGTAGCAGCATCCTTATCGCCTCTTCCTGACAGGCAGATGACCATTGACTGAGTCTTCCTCATACTCTTTGCTTTTTTAAATGCATACGCCAGTGCATGTGCACTTTCGATCGCAGGTATGATTCCTTCAGTCCGGCATAGTTCAGACAATGCTTCCATGGCTTCAGCATCTGTGACTGAAACATATTTGACTCGTTTGGTATCATTCAGATAAGCGTGTTCCGGTCCTACTCCTGGATAATCCAGACCTGCAGATATAGAATGAGCCAGTTTGACATTTCCATCCTCATCCTGTAGCAGATAGGACCTCATACCGTGCAGGATTCCGGCTTTTCCTGCTGCGATCGCTGCTGCATGCTTCCCACTCGAAATACCCATTCCGGCAGCTTCGACACCGATCAGTTCCACTTCCTTATCCTGAATAAATTCAGCAAACATCCCGATCGAATTTGATCCTCCTCCAACACATGCGATCACCGCATCCGGAAGACGATTTTCTTTTTCAAGAAACTGTCTTTTCGCTTCCACACTGATAATTCGCTGGAACTCTTTTACCATCATCGGATAAGGATGAGGACCAACTGCCGAACCAATAATATAGAAAGTATCTTCTGCTGTTTTTGCCCAGGTCCTGATCGCCTCATTTGTTGCATCCTTCAATGTATTACTTCCTGACTGAACTCCTACCACCTTTGCTCCCAGCATTTCCATCCTCATCACATTCAGATGCTGTCTTTCAATATCCTCCGTACCCATATAAACAGTACACTCCATATTAAAAAGCGCTGCACCTGTTGCTGTTGCAACACCATGCTGACCCGCACCAGTCTCTGCGATCACTTTTGTCTTGCCCATTCTTTTGGCTAACAGGATCTGACCGATCACGTTATTGATCTTATGCGCACCTGTATGGTTCAGGTCTTCTCTTTTCAGGTAGATTTTACAGCCATATTTATCTGAAATGCGACTCGCAAGATAAAGAGGTGTTTCTCTTCCTACATATTCCTTCAAATAATAATGATATTCCTTCATGAATTCAGGATCCTTTACTGCTTCATGAAATGCCTCTTCCAGCTCATGCAATGTATTCATTAAGCTTTCCGAAACAAATTGTCCCCCATATTCTCCATAATAACTTTCACTCATACCTTCTTACCTCACTAACTAACTTTCTGATTTTTTCTCTATCCTTGCCTTTGCTTCCATCCTGTTCTACTCCGCTGCTGCAATCCACAACATCCGGATCTGCACAACTGATGGCCGCTCTTACATTTTCGCATTGCAGACCACCTGCCAAAAAAAATTGCATGCCTGCTCTGCGTATCCGCTCAATATTCCCCTGGTCCAGTTGTTTCCAGTCAAATACTTCTCCGCTTCCAGGTTTTGCAGCATCCAAAAGTATCCCTGCAAGATTTTGCTCCTCAAAACATACTTCTTCTGAATTCTGCTGAAAATGATATGCCCTGATCACCGGAATCTTACACCTTTTTAAAACCTCCTGGCTCAGCTCCCCATGGAGCTGGATCATATCAAATCCCATTTTCCAAACAAGATCTACCTGATCTACTGTTGGACTGACGCACACAGCGACCAGAGTGATCCGGCTTTGCTCCATTTGCTTTTTTACCATTTTAATCATGCTTTCAGCCTGCTCTAACGTGCAGTAACGCCTGCTCTCTTTATAGAAAAGCACAATACCGGCATATTCCACTTCTTCTTCGATCAGCCACTTCATTTCTTCTGTCGAAGTGATTCCACAAATCTTAATCTTAGTTTTTCTCATAACTGTCTTTCCATGAACCTGCTCTTTGTTTGGGACTTTCTGCTTCCATTAATGCTGTTCCTACCAATACTGCCTTTACACCACATTGTTTCAGGAAAACAATGTCATCATCACAATTGATCCCGCTTTCTGCAATCAGCAATGTCTCTTCTGGAACCATAGCCGCAAGACGCTTTGTCGTATGCAGATCAATTGTGAAATCTTTCAGATTTCTATTATTAATTCCGATCATGGCAGCGTCCAGCCCGATGGCACGTTTCATTTCATCTTCATCATGCACCTCGACCAGGACATCCATTCCAAGGAGATATGATAATTCATAAAATCGCTTCAGATCTCTGTCATTTAATATTGCAGCGATCAACAGAACACAGTCAGCGCCAATCAGTTTCGCCTCAAATATCTGATACGGATCTATGATAAAATCTTTTCTGATCATAGGAAGCATTGTCATCTCGCGGATCTCTTTAAAATAACTGACTCCACCGTGAAAATAGTCTTCTTCAGTAAGGCAGGAAATTGCATCAACAGATGCATTATATTCTGTGATCCTTTCAGAAAGTGAGATTTTCTGATTCATTTGTCCATGGCTTGGTGATGCATTTTTAAATTCACCGATGATCGACAGGTGTTCCCCTGCCATTGCACGGTAAAAACTGATGCTTTCCCTGTCAAAATTGGCAGCTAGTTCGACCATTTTTTTTTCACTGATCTCCTCTTTTTGTAACAACAGTCTTTTTTTCTTTGCCTCAACAATGTCATCCAGTATCATTTTGAAAGACCTCCCTATATTCTGATAAAATTTTCGATCATTCGCTTCCCATACTCTGTGTAGATTGATTCAGGATGGAACTGCAGACCGTAAACTGCATACTCTCTGTGAGCAAGTGCCATGATCTCACCATCCTCAGTCTGCGACTGTACAATCAGGCATTCAGGCAGATCCTCCATCTGTACCGCCAGGGAATGGTATCTTGCGACATGTACTGGAGATGGAATCCCCTGAAAAAGCCCTGTCCCATCATGTTCGATCAGGCTCTGTTTTCCATGTAATACTTCTTTCGCATAAGTAACAGTACCTCCAAATGCTTCACCAATACACTGATGTCCAAGGCAGATTCCAAGGATCGGAATCTTTCCCGAAAAGTGTCTTATGACTTCAATACAGATTCCAGCATCCTTTGGGCTTTTGGGTCCCGGTGAAAGGATGATTCGTTCCGGTCTGATTTCTTCTATTTCTTCTATTGTAATTTTATCATTTCTCACCACGCTGATCTGTGTGGTAAACGTTCCGATATACTGATATAAATTATAGGTAAAAGAATCATAATTGTCTATTAGAAGTATCATAAGCTTTCCTCCGATACCAGCGTCTTGGCCAGCGCCATCACCTTGTTACAGCATTCCTCATATTCATTCTTTCCAACGGAATCAGCTACGATCCCTGCACCTGCCTGCAGGTATACCTGATTACCTTTTTTGATCATAGTTCTGATCGTAATACAAAAATCCATATTTTCATTAAATCCCAGATACCCGGTCGCCCCACCATATAAACCTCTTTTCACCTCTTCGAGCTCATCAATGATCTCCATGGCACGGATCTTAGGTGCTCCGCTCAGTGTTCCTGCGGGAAGAAATGCTGAAATCAGATCTACAGGATGATATGCTTCCCGCTTTTTCCCTTCTACCAGCGACACCAGATGCATGACATGGGAATAATTCTGAACTTTCATAAAATCTGTGACTTTTACAGTTCCAAACTCAGCTATTCTTCCCATATCATTTCTGGCCAGATCCACCAGCATGACATGTTCTGCACGTTCCTTATCATCAGCCAGCAGGTCTTTTGCCAACGCTTTGTCTTCTTCCGGTGTTTTCCCTCTTTTTCTGGTTCCTGCGATCGGGCAGGTATATACCTTCTGGTCTGCCTGCTTTACAAGCATTTCCGGGCTGCTTCCGATGATCTCAAATGTTCCAAAATTAAAATAATACAGATATGGTGACGGATTCAGTTCTCTGAGTTCCTTATATAGCGCGATCCCTGACTGCGCAGTCTCAATTGTCCAGCGCTGTGACAGAACTGTCTGAAAGACATGCCCCTCTTTAATATAACCCTTGATCTTATCGACCTTTTTACAGTACTGCTCAACACTGTCTGTTTTATTTGTAATTTTGCCGTCTCTTTTAAATAATGCTTCTGGTTCCTGCGGAGCCTGAAAAACCTGTTCAGCCAATTCTACTGCCAGTTTTTCACCTCTTATGCGACCTTCTGCATTATCCGCTTCAAGTACTACCGCTGTTAGTGTTTCAGCCATATGATCGATCATAATAAATTCTGTCACTAACATAAGCTGTATGGTCTCTATTCCTATTTCGTCCGGATTTTGATCGGGGAGCTCTTCTAAAAATCTTACAAAATCATAACCAATGCTGCCTACAAGTCCACCAATCATATTCAGTTCGCCCGGATCCTTTAATACCTGATATCTGCTGTATAGGATCTTTAATGCCTCAAGCGGATTTCCCTTGATCAGTTCCTCTCTTCCATTTCTGTACTGAATCCGCAGTCCATCTTTTACTGATACGATCAGGGCATTTGGATCCACTCCAAAAAACGAGTATCTGTCATAATTTTTATCATAACTTTCCAGCAAAAAACTGATACGGTCTTTCGCAATTCCCTGAAACATGGATATTGCAGACTCATTCACTATACTTACTGTCTTTTTATAAGCTCGGTAAATTATTTTATCTGTGTTATATGTTGTTCTTTTCAAATCCATTCTGTACCCCTCCTTTGAACATTTCAAAGCATAAAAAAGACACACCCCTGCTAACGCAGGGGCATGTCCTAACACGCGGTGCCACCCTGTTTGAACTCTGATTTATGGCAAAAAGTATAAAAAAAAGACATCTCCCTATGGAAATGTCTGCCACCATTCGAATTCATCTTGACCAGATACAGAAACCAGAACGGTTCGATATCCTTCTCCTGTAACGTAGAGACTACGGCCCCGGATACTCGCATCTGCTTTACCCTGGCATCTCACAAACCCATTCCTAAAAGCGATTCATGTATACTTCCACCATGCGTATACTCTCTGTAATGTTTCCTCTTTCAGTACTCTTTTTGATCATTGATTTTGACTCTTCAATTGTTGAGATTGTATCACTTCTCCCATCTGTTGTCAATCTGATTTCTTCAATTTCACTTGCATTTTCGCTCTATTCATGTAAAATATAAGCGGTGGCATAAGGCAGCCTGTAAAACCAAGACCTGTCAGTATGCTTCAAAACTAAAAATGAAAAGATAATGAAAGAAAGGTCCTATTATGATAAGTGCAAATAATGTAACCCTGCGAATTGGGAAAAAAGCCCTGTTCGAAGACGTAAATATTAAATTTACAGAAGGAAACTGCTATGGATTGATTGGTGCAAATGGTGCAGGCAAATCAACATTTCTCAAGATTTTATCCGGAAAACTGGAAACAACGAACGGTGACATAGTCATTACACCCGGTCAGCGTCTTTCCTTTTTAGAACAGGATCATTTTATATATGATGATTATCCGGTGCTTGATGTAGTCATTATGGGAAATACAAGGTTATACCAGATCATGAAAGAAAAAGAAGCGATCTATGCAAAAGAGGATTTTACTGATGAAGACGGTATCCGCGCAAGTGAGCTGGAAGGTGAATTTGCCGAAATGGACGGATGGGAATCAGAATCAAATGCTGCTTCCTTATTAAATGGACTCGGAATATCCTCCGAACTCCATTACTCTCTGTTAAAAGATCTGAATGGTAGTGAAAAAGTCAAGGTATTGCTTGCAAAAGCTTTGTTCGGTAATCCTGATATCCTGCTTCTCGATGAGCCTACCAACCATTTAGATCTGGATGCGATTGCATGGCTTGAAGAATTTTTGATCAATTTTGAAAATACCGTTATCGTGGTATCCCATGACCGTTATTTTTTAAATAAAGTCTGCACTCATACCGCTGACATTGATTATGGCAAGATTCAGCTGTATTCCGGAAATTATGATTTCTGGTACGAATCAAGTCAGCTTCTCGTAAAACAAATGAAGGAAGCAAACAAGAAAAAAGAAGAAAAGATCAAAGAGCTTCAGGAATTTATTACTCGTTTCTCGGCAAATGCCTCAAAATCCAAACAGGCGACCTCCAGAAAAAAAGCTCTTGAAAAAATTGAGCTTGACGACATTCGTCCATCTAGCAGAAAATATCCGTACATTGATTTCCGTCCTGATCGTGAAATTGGAAATGAAGTTCTGACTGTAGAAGGAATCAGCAAGACTGTAAATGGTGAAAAAGTTCTGAACAACGTATCCTTCATTTTAAACAAAGAAGATAAAGTTGCATTTGTAGGTGGAAATGAGCTTGCAAAAACGACCCTCTTTAAAATCCTGACAGGAGAACTTGAACCTGATGAAGGCTCTTTTAAATGGGGCATTACGACCACACAGGCTTACTTCCCAAAAGACAGTACTGAAGAATTTGACAATGACTATACCATTACAGAATGGCTTACCGGATATTCTCCTGTCAAAGATGTGACTTATGTAAGAGGATTTCTTGGCCGTATGCTCTTCCCCGGAGAAGACGGTGTGAAAAAAGTAAAAATACTGTCCGGTGGTGAAAAAGTTCGCTGTCTGTTATCTAAGATGATGATCTCCGGCGCAAACGTTCTTGTTCTTGATGAACCTACCAATCACCTTGACATGGAATCTATTACCGCTTTAAATAATGGACTGGTCAAGTTCCCAGGTGTTCTATTATTTGCTTCTCACGATCACCAGATCGTTCAGACGACAGCAAACAGAATCATTGAACTTCTTCCTGATGGAAACATGATCGATAAAATTACAACATACGACGAATATCTTGAAAATGACGAATTTGCTCGTAAGAGATTCGTTTATAACGCGGAGAAAGAAGACGATGAAGACTGATTTAAAAATCGTTGATCTGCATGTACATTCCACCAGGTCTGATGGTTCCATGAAACCGTCAGACCTGGTGGAATATGCTATTCAAAAGGGACTTTCAGCCTTTGCACTGACAGATCACGATACAACAGCCGGTATTGAAGATGCGATTACCGCCGCTGCTGACCGGAATATTGAAGTGATCCCCGGAATAGAATTTTCAACTGAATACAAAGGCAGAGACATTCATATTCTTGGGCTTTATCTGCCTTATTCCAATGCGGAATTCCAACAAAAGCTGACACGTTTCCTGGATTCAAGAACTGTCCGGAACCACAAAATGTGTCATGCACTGAACGAGCATGGCGTTGCTATCCAATATGAGGAACTTTCGAATCTTTTTCCTGATTCTGTGATCACAAGAGCGCATTATGCTGAATATTTGCTGTTAAAAGGCCATGTAAGAAGCAGAAATGAAGCTTTCGATCGTTTTATTGGTGATTATGCACCCTGTTTTGTACCAAGAGAAAAAATCACGCCCTTGCAGGCAATCTCACTCGTCCTGGAATTTGGTGGCATTCCTATCCTGGCACATCCTCTTCTTTATCATATGGGGAATGATGCACTTGATGAACTCGTTTCTCTTCTGGCGAAGGGAGGTCTTGTCGGTCTTGAAGCAGTTTATAGTACAAATACTGCTGCTGATGAGCGACAGATGCGCGCACTGGCCAAAAAATACGATCTTGCAATAAGTGGAGGATCTGATTTTCATGGCAATGCAAAACCCGGTCTGGATCTTGCTACCGGATATGGTGGTCTTATCATACCCGCATTTATACTGGACGAATTAAAACTGGCTGCAGAGATGAAAAGGAAAAAAAAATGAGTAAAATACTATTTACCGACCTTGACGGTACCCTGTTAAATGATAAAAAAACAATTTCTGATTCGTTAAAAAAAGCACTTATTAATTTATTAAAAAGCGGAAATAAACTTGTGTTATCTTCAGGACGTCCCTATGACAGTATTGCCGCTGTGAAGGAACATCTGGGTCTTCCGGATGAAAATGTCTATATCAGTGCTTATAACGGTAGTTATGTGGTAGACTGCACCACAAAAGAAGTACTGGTCGAAAAACGTGTTGCCATAGAAGACATCCTTCATATTTCTGAAGAAGCAGGTCAGATGGGACTTCATTGCCACACCTATACGGATACTCATATCGTTTCAAGATCCGAGACCCCTGAACTGCAGTTTTACAGACAGACGATCAGACTGCCCCTCATTTTATCTTCCGACTGGGAAAATACACTGACAAAAGCACCTTTTAAAGCACTCGCTGTACATCTTCACGATCATACTAAGCTTGTAGCACTGATAGAAAGACTGAAAAACTGGGCAGACGGAAAGATCATGATGGTTTTTTCTAATCCCTGTTATCTGGAATTTTTGCCGGCTGATTCAGGAAAAGGCGAAGCATTAAAGGCGGTCTGTGAACACCTTTCTATTCCAATCAATCATTGTATGGCTGCAGGTGATGCAGAAAATGACCTGACTATGATCGAAGCTGCAGGAACCGGTATTGCAATGGCAAATGCAGAACCAGAATTAAAAGAAGCCGCCGACTTTGTTACCTATCACAGTAACAACGAAGACGGACTGCTTCCATTTATCATTTCATTTTTCGAATTATCATAATTCACATAAAAAACATCTCCGGTCACCGACTGGAGATGTTTTATTTTAAGTTAACCTGCTACGATCAAATATCTTCCGTCTCCAATGTCAAAAACTTCTGCTGCATCAAGTATCTCTTCTTCGTCCTGTCCGGCAATATCAATACCTTCTTCTTCAAAGTACTCTATTACTTCGCTGACAGAATTTACGACTACTGCCATACATTCTTCCAGATAAGCTTCTGCTTCTTCAAGATTGCTCACAACATCTTCAGGAAATAATTGTGACTGGTTCTCTAAAAAACAAGCCAAAACCACATCATCAAATTCGTGCATATATCTCCCTCCTATCCATATATAATTTCTTTATTTAATATTTATAATATGCCACTATCCATTTGTCAATGCATATCAATACGATTTTTAAAATCAGATTAATTTAGGGATTTGCAGATAATTTAAGCCTCATTTGACTGGTTTTTCACTTTATAAATAGGTAAGTACATCAAGCGGATATTTTATGATCGCATCTGCTTTATTATCTATTAATTCACTCTCTTCTCGAAATCCCCACAGAACCCCAATAGTAAAGGCTCCGGCAGATTTTCCGGTCTGCATGTCCGTCCCTGTATCGCCCAGATAAAGGATTTTCTCCATTGGACAGTCAAGCTCTCCTGCAATCGCATGAACGCCATCTGGACTTGGCTTCTTAGGCGTATTCTCCATCTGTCCTCTTACAACATCAAACAACTCGTTCCCAAATAGAGCCTCGATCACTTCCAGTGTCCTTAGATGCGGTTTATTGGAAAGTACCGCAGTCATGATCCCTCTGTTTTTTAATTCCTTTAATAGTGCCACAATGCCTTCGTATGGTTCTACCCGATACATACAGTATTCTTTAAATATTGTTTCATATGCCTCTTTTACAGCTTCATAATGCTCCAGTGTTTCATCCCCTGCTGCCAAAAGCATTCTCTTCACAAGCACTGCAACACCATCTCCAACAAAATACTTATAATCTTTTTGTTCAAATGTTGGGAGCCCTTCCTTCTGCAGCGCATAATTTCCACAATATGTAATTGATTCGATCGAATCAGCAAGTGTTCCATCCAGGTCAAAAATAACCAGTTTTTTATTCATATTCATTCCATCTTTTCCTAAATTTATAAAATTTTATTCTTCAATATGTGTTTCCGGTATAAATACCCTGTTGTTTAAAAACTCTGCTTCTTTGGGTCTGCCGGCATCCATCGCCTCCTGACAAAATGCCAGTTGTGAATCAAATGACTCTTTTCCTCTTCTGTCGACCTTCTCATAGGTTCCATCCGGCATCAAAAGATGTGCTTTCATGTTGTCTTTCAGCTGTAAATCTAATACGTGCAGTATTTTATCCTTTAATTCTTCTTTTTCAATCGGAAATAAGATTTCAACTCTCCGTTCCAGATTCCTTGGCATCCAGTCCGCGCTGCCCATGTATATTTCATATTTTCCTGCATTTTCAAAATAGAAAATCCTGGAATGTTCAAGAAAATTACCAACAATGGACCGTACTGTGATCGAATCACTCACACCAGGGATTCCAGTCTTAAGGCTGCAGATTCCTCTGACGATCAATTCGATCTTCACCCCTGCCGCACTCGCATCATAGATCGCTTCCATGATATCAGGGTCACAAAGAGAATTCATTTTCGCAATGATCTTTGCCGGCTTCTGGTTCAGAGCATTTTCCTTTTCACGTCTGATCAGATACAGGAACTTATTTTTAAGCCATAATGGTGCCAGTGAGAGCTTATTCCAGCTGATCGGTTCAGAATAGCCGGAAAGCATATTAAATACAGCTGTTGCATCCTCCCCAATTTCTTCATTACAGGTCAGAAGTCCCATATCTGTATAAAGCTTAGCAGTTGCGTCATTGTAATTTCCTGTTCCCAGATGAACATATCTTCTTATGCCATCTTCTTCTTTTCTAACGACCAGCGTGATCTTGCTGTGTGTTTTTAATCCCACCAGACCGTAAATAACATGGCATCCCGCCTTTTCAAGCTTCTTTGCCCAAACTATATTATTCTCCTCATCGAACCTGGCTTTCAGCTCGACCAGAACAGAGACCTGCTTTCCATTTTCAGCTGCCTG
>JAQVCQ010000154.1 GCA_028689715.1 Lachnospiraceae bacterium | reverse complement strand
CAGATCACCTTTTTCACGAATATTAAGCTGATTGAGCAGATTATTATCAATATTTAAAACCAATAGACCTTCTTCATTGATCATACTGGTAGTAGAGTAAATGGGCTGATAAATATTTAATGTATACATTTCACCATCAAAGTAAGCATTGTTATAATTGATCCTCATGGTACCGGATAGAGCAGGCATTGCTATTTTAAAATCTTTTTCATATACTTTGTCGAATTTTGATAATGAAAGTGAAAGATCCCCTTTGTACAGAAAATCAGAGAATTTATTATTCACGACTCCAATAAAATTGATTTCATCATTCATATTCATTGTATTATTGATGATATTAAAAGCCTCTGTCGCTTTTGATGAATAGTCCTCATCCTTTTTATCATTGAAACTTAAATAGTCCTGAATCGACGAATTGATCTGTAACGCAATTGCCATTGTTTTATAGGTACTAAGCTCATTTTCAAAGCTATTCGTCAGTGTCTTGACCTGTTCTTCTGCCATTTTTCTTGACTGGCGTGTTATAGAAGAAACTGCTGACCAGGTCGATACCATAAGAATCACCATTGAGCTCAGGAAGATGACTACCGTTAGAAAAAACCTCATTTTTCTATCAAATGTCATATTATAATAGGAAGAAATTATTTTTTTGATCATCTTCTCATCCATTCCTTTCATTGCCGCAGACTTTTCTTATCATATCATAAAAACAGGGACTCCACTATTGGGGAACCCTGTCTATGTTTTGCTCTATTCAGTTATCCTTTGACTGCACCGGCTGTCATTCCTTTTACCAGTTTATCCTGTGCAAAGATAAATAAAAGTATCATAGGTAATACCGTCAGTGTGAGAACGGCTAAGATCATAGGTGTATTCATGGAATACTGGCCTTGAAATTCCCATACCGCTAGTGGAAGTGTCCTGTTTTCTGCTGACTGCGTCAATGTATATGCAAAGCTGAACTCATTCCACATATTCACTCCATTATAGATAGCCAGCGTAGAAAGACCGGGCTTTGAAAGCGGTAAGATCATCCTGAAAAACATATGATATTTATTACATCCGTCTATTTCTGCAGACTCTTCTATTTCTCTTGGTATCTCCTTCATAAAACTTGTCAGGATGAATACCGAAATGGGAACACCAAACGCAATATATGGTCCGATCATTGCCCAGACACTGTCATATAGTCCAATTTTCTGTGTCATTTTGAAAACTGGAATCAACGTTATATGAATTGGAATGGACATGCATGCCACGATCAAAGCATAGATCGGTCTTGCCCATTTGAATTTGAATCTTGCAAGTGGATAGGATGCACATGCTGAAACAAAAAGTAATACCGTCAATGAGATCGCCAGAACAAGTACGCTGTTTCCAAAAAATCTCCCAAAGCTTCCAGCTAAAACTTCTTTGTAGTTGTCAATATAAAAGGCTTCCGGTAACTTGAACACCCCGCTGACTAGCATTTCGAACTTTTCTTTAAATGAGTTCAGTACCATAAATATAAAAGGAAGAAAGGAAATCAGCAAATAAAATGTTGCCAGAAGAAAGGCGATCCCCCAATAAACCACTTTTTTTATTTTACTTTTCATGACAGATTCCATACTTAATCCTCCTGCCTGTGATTTAAGAGTCTCATTGTTAGCAATGCTATCACTGTGATCAGAAGGAACATTCCCCCTGCTACCGCTGCTCCATATCCCATGTTGAACTGCTTAAATGAATGCTTATACATGTAGGTTGCCATTAATTCAGTCGATGTACCAGGTCCTCCCCCAGTCATAACATAGATCAGGTCAAAGTATTTCAGCGAACCTACCATAGATAATATTGCTGCACTTTTCAGAGCCGGTATTAAAAGTGGCAGTGCTACTCTCCAAAAATACTGTCCTCTTGAAGCCCCATCGATCCTGGCTGCTTCAAACACATCCGTTGAGATATTTGTATATCCAGCCATGCAATAAACCATGTAAAATGGCGTGAACTGCCAGCAAATAACACCAATTACAGTGAAAAGAGCTTTCTTGGGATCTCCCAGCAGATCAATATTTCCACCACCCAGAAGTTTTGAGATCGTACTGAAAATTCCACCATTCGTTGCCAATGCATAAGTAAACAAGAAACCAATTGCTACGGAAGACATCAATAAGGGAATGAACCAGAGTACTTTGTATATATTTAATCTGATTCCTCCAAAATCTAAAAATGTCGCCATTGCAAGTCCCAGCGGTATTTGTATACAGATCGATAAGACCATGATTGTGATATTATTTTTAAATGCGATCCAAAAATTCATATCCTTGATCAGACTTTTCCAATTTGCCGTTCCTACGAATATCTTATCAGCAGAGATTCCATTCCATTGATAAGTACTGGTAATAAAAGTATCTACGATTGGATAAAAAATATAGACGACTAAAATAAACATGACTGGTGCCAGAAAGACTGCAGCCGCTTTTCTGGTTGCCCGTTTTCTTTGTAAAACCAGACTCACTCCGTTCTCCATTGTCTTACCTCCCTGCAATAACTCTTTTATGGAAAAAGGGCATCAGCTGATGCCCTTTTCTACATTACTGCGCTTTTTCTTTCTCTACTTCTATATATGTTTTCATAGCTTCCTGTAATTGTTTATTTGCATCTTCCGGTGTAAGTGTCAGACCAAACAGTTCCTGGCATGTGTCAAGATGAGCACTTGCAACTGCTGGTGGAAGATACTGGTCATACCACAGCTGGACTGCTGAAGCATTTGTTGCAGCTTCAAGTATCTGTACAGTAACAGGATCTGTTACAAGATCTGCTGCATTTTTCACAGGTGGGATTTTTCCGTTATCTGCCATAAACTTTGTAATCTCATCTGATGAGAAAAGAGATGCAAATTCAAATGCTGCTGCCGCTTTTTCCCCTTCACAATTGAAGTGAATAAAGTTATCTCCAATTGTTCCGATCAAAATGGAGGAGTCTGCGCTTGAGTCATCTACTGCTGGGAATGGGAACCAGCCAATTTTCTGGTAGAACTCTTCGCTGTCAGATTTAATTGTACCTGTCATCCAGCTTCCGATACAGATCATCGCTGCTGATTCCTGATAAAGTAACTGTTTCGACTGTCCATCATCTTCACTCAGTGAATTCACACCTTCTGGGAAGTATCCTTTATTTACCCATTCCTGTATTTTTTCACCTGCATACTGGAAGCTCTCATCTTCAAAACTTCCCGATCCATCAACTGCTGCTGCAAACGGTTCTAATCCACCTTTTCTTGCTGCTAAATTCATAAAATACATGGATCCGGTCCATTTTGTAGCATTTGCAAGTGCGAATGGTGTAATACCATTTTCAACAAAAATATCACTTGCTGCTTCAAGTTCAGATATTGTTTTAGGAATTTCAATACCATATTGTGCAAATAGATCTTTATTATAGTAAATACCTGAAACTGCAATATTCAAGAATGGAACACCATAGATCTGATCCTGATATTTTGCCTGTGCAAGGCTTGCATCCATTAATTTAGAAGGAAGATCGCTTGCGTTGATCAGATCATCGATAGGTTGCGCAAAGCCTGCTTTGATATATTCATTCATTGGTCCGCCAGACCAGCTCGTATACAGATCAGGACATTCTCCGGAACTCATTGCGATGACAAGTTTTTCTTTGTAAGTATCATTCTGTGTCGGAACTGATTTTACAGTATACCCTGATTGTGTTGTTGCGTTGAACTGTTCTACTACTTTGTCGATCAACTGCTTGTCAACACCTTCTGTACCGGTATTCCAAAAAACAATTTCTTTACTGGCCGGATCTGCCGTTTCCTGAGCAGGTGCTTCAGCTGTTTCAGTTTCTTCAGCCGCTGGAGCCTGTGCTGCTGAACCGGTGTCAGATCCACCGCATCCAGTCAGTAATGTGGTAACCATGGCTGCCGATAATAATACACTTAGCAACTTCTTTTTCATTTTACATCCTCCTTATAAGTGTTTCGATCTCTTTGTTGGATTCATCTTAA
>JAQVCQ010000153.1 GCA_028689715.1 Lachnospiraceae bacterium | reverse complement strand
TTAAATTTCTATAAAAAGAATAAAATAAAAATAGAAGAGTTGCACAAAAACATAGAAGAACTATAATGAAATTATACTAGCGAGTGCTAGTTAGCACAGTTTGAGTATATGATAAATAAGGATGTGATTAAAATGGATACAAAAGAAGAAATCCTAAAAAATGTGAATACTTTGTTTGCCCAAAAGGGTTATAGTCTTTCGATGTCTGACATTGCAAAGAGCGTAGGCATTAAAGTGCCTTCTATCTACAACCATTTTACAGGAAAAGATGAAATAATATGGACAGCAATTCAAATTGAAGTTGCGGATTTTTTTGAATTTATGGATATGGAGCTGATCCAGATAAACGCCACTCCATCACTGGAAAGACTAAAACTACTTTTTTATTCTATTATCCAGTATTTCGCATACGGTGATAAAATTCAGTTTTGGAGGAACATGTCACTGATTAGTAATCTGGAACTTAGAAAAAATACAAATGCATTAATTTGTGATATGGAAAATAATATGTATAAAAAATTGCAAATGATATTTATAGAATGTCTGCCCGATAAGAAAACAGAATATGAGAATATTGAAGATATAGTTCTGTTTTATTTTTTAATGATCAAGGGACTTCTGGATGTTATGATTACGCATCAGGATATACAATTTGAATTAAGTACTTATATAGATAAAATATGGAACACTTATTGGGGTTTGATCAGCCGTGCATAAGAAGAGGAGGAATGGATATGAAATCAATCAAAACAAGATTAATTCTTGTATTTACAACAATTGTCATTATTGTTACAGCGTTTCTTGGAATTGTAGCGATTACTATTGTGAGTCGTGATTTAATCGCATCAGCAGAAGAAAATATGATTACACTCGCAATGTCAAAGTCTGAACTGGTGACTGCAAAAATGGATGAAGAATTGAGTTACATGATGGGATTGGCACAAAATCCAATGATTCTGGATCAGACACTGACAGATCAGGAGCGTGCTGTATTTATGGAAACTGAAGCAGCCAGAGCGGGATATCAGGGATATGTACTTGTTGATTTAAGTGGCAATGCCAAAACACTTGACAGCAAGGGAGAGACACTTGATGTCAGTGACAGAGATTACTTTCAGAAGGCCGCACAGGGGACACCTACTGTCTCAGATATCATAATCAGTAAATTGACTGGTAAGCCCGTTTTAATCATTGCAGTACCTGTTTTTGATAAGGGAACACAAGTAGGAGTTTTATATGGAAGAATATCTGGGGAGAGTTTAAGTGAAATTGCGGCAAGTGTCAAGTATGGGGAAACCGGATATGGGTATATGATCAATGCAGAAGGAATGTTTGCCGGACATCCGGACACATCACTGGTACTTGAACAATTTAATGTGATTGAAGAAGCAAAAACAGATCCAGAGTACGTTGATCTTGCAAATTTATTTGTGAACGAGATCACCAAAGGCAATACAGGCACCGGGCTATACCTATTCCGCGGATCAAACAGAATTGTAGGGTTTACCCCTATTGCAAATACTCCATGGTTCATGGTGACCGGAATTCAGGAGTCAGAGGTATTAGGACATGTTGCCGAAATCAGAAACATATTAATTCTATTGATTGTAGTATCAAGTGTATTTGGAGTGATCGTGACATATTTTGTAAGCAGTAGTATTGCAAAACCGATCGTTCTGGTCACGAATATAATAAGTAAACAGGCAGATCTGGATTTTGAATTAGAAGAAAATAATACATTGTTACATTATCAGAAAAGACAGGATGAAATTGGTAAAATGGTGCATGCAATCCAGACCATGCAGAGCAATGTGAGAGATTTTATTATTGGCACATCCGATTCAGCCCAACAGGTCGCAGCTGCAGCCCAGGAGTGACAGCAACTTCAGAACAGTCAACAGTGACGGCAGAAGAAGTTGCAAAAGCAATTGAAGAAATTGCAAGAGGTGCTTCGGATCAGGCGAAAGATACTGAGAAAACGGCACTTCAAATTGATACGATGGGGCAGTTGCTTGTAAGTGATGAAGTATTTATTAAAGAACTGAATGCTTCGACAATAGAAATTGACCGTGAGAAAGAAGAAGGCTTTGAAATCATTAAGAAACTTGTTGAAAAAACAGAAGAAAACAATAAAGAACTGTACACTGTTTACAATGTGATTCTTAGCAATAACGAGAGTGCAGAACAAATAGAAAAAGCCAGTGGGATGATTCAGAACATTGCTGACCAGACTAATCTATTGGCACTAAATGCAGCAATTGAGGCTGCCAGAGCAGGAGATGCAGGGCGAGGATTTGCAGTTGTTGCGGATGAAATAAGAAAACTTGCCGAGCAGTCAAGTAGTTTTACCAGTGAAATCAGTCAAATCATTGGGGATCTAAAAAAGAAATCACAGGATGCTGTTGATACCATGAAGAAGGTAAAAGTACTTGTAGATCATCAAACACAAAGTGTTACAGATACGGAAACAAGATTTAACGGGATTGCAGAAGCAATAGAATCTGTAAAAGAAGTCATTAACAATCTGAATCAATCATCTATAGAAATGACAAAAAGTAAAGATACTGTGATTGAACTGACACAGAATCTTTCAGCAATTTCAGAAGAAAATGCAGCCGGAACGCAGGAAGCATCTGCATCAATGGAAGAGCAGGCAGCAACAATTGAGGAAATTGCACGTTCAGCGGAAGGACTTGCTGTTATTGCACAGGATCTGCAACATCAGATTGGTAGATTTAAAGTATAATCTCAGATAGAACAAGTTCCAAATAAATGACCTGCCTTGGCGGGTCATTTTTTTGGAACTATCCTGTAGAAAAAGGTATGGAACAATGCTACAATAGAGACGTATCATTGAGAGAGAAAGTGAGGATAATACAATGGGGTTATTAAAAGCAGGATTTGGAGCAATTGATGGGGTTCTTGCGGACCAATGGAAAGAGTATTTTTATTGTGATTCCATTCATACAACAGTACTCATGGTAAAAGGAGAAAAAAGAACCTCTAAAAGAAGTTCCAATACAAAAGGGGAAGATAATATTATTTCAAACGGTGCAGTCATTGCTGTGAATGATGGACAGTGCATGTTAATTGTTGATCAGGGAAAAGTGGTTGAACTATGTGCTGAACCTGGAGAGTTTGTATATGAATCTTCAACAGAGCCTTCTATTTTTTACGGTAAACTGGGACAAAGTATTAAGGACACATTTAAAACGATCGGTAAACGTTTTACGATGGGCGGAGATACAGGAAAAGACCAGAGAATATATTATATTAATACAAAAGAAATTATAGGAAATAAATATGGGACTGCGAATCCGGTTCCCTTCAGAGTTGTAGACCAGAATATTGGGCTGGATATTGATATTTCAATCAGATGCCATGGTGAATATTCTTATAAGATCACAGATCCTATTCTGTTCTATACCAATGTCTGTGGAAATGTCACAGATGATTATAAAAGAGAAACGATTGACAGTCAGTTAAAAACAGAGCTTCTGACTGCTTTGCAACCGGCATTTGCAAAAATATCAGCAATGGGGGTCAGATACTCAGCACTTCCAGGACATACAACTGAAGTTGCAGATGCATTGAATACAATTTTGACTGAAAAATGGAAAGAACTCAGAGGGCTTACGATAGCTTCCTTTGGAATTAACAGTGTAACAGCTTCTGAATCAGATGAAGCCATGATTAAAGAACTTCAGAAGACTGCAGTACTTCGTAATCCGAATATGGCAGCAGCAACGTTGGTCGGTGCACAGGCTGAAGCAATGAAAACTGCAGCAGGAAATACAGCAACAGGTCCTATGTTTGCATTTGCAGGAATGAACATGGCGGCCAATGCAGGTGGAATGAGAGCAGATCAGCTCTATGCTATGGGAATGGGAGGACAGAATCCGGTTTCAGACCAGGCGATACCACAGGGAAGTTCTGGACAGGGTACAACACCAAATGTACAGCAACAGACAGGATGGACCTGCAGCTGTGGCGCAGTCAATAAAGGTAAGTTCTGTGCTGA
>JAQVCQ010000046.1 GCA_028689715.1 Lachnospiraceae bacterium | reverse complement strand
TTTAGCAGATATAAATTACGAATTCAACAGTTCATTCATATATCCACAAATTGTTTATGATTCCTTCATAATAACTTAAATATTGAACAGTTTTTTTCTTTTATTATATTTATTTATGTTGTTTTTAATTTATTTAATATCTGTTATTTATTTGTTTTGTCTTTTTTTAATTATCATCACAGTTCTTGACCTTTATTATAAGAAGTGTTACTATTTTAACAAAGACATTTTTCCGTAAACTGTCCAAAATTTCAATTATGAGGTGCGTATCACATGAGTAAAAGTTTTGATGATTTATTATCCACCGTTTCAGAATGTAGTCTGAAAACAGTAGCCGTAGCCGTTGCACAGGACGAAGCTGTTCTAGAGGCAGTAAAAGCAGCAAAAGACCGCAAAATAGCAAATGCAATTCTTGTAGGCGATCAAGATCTGATCAAAGGTATTGCTGACAACATTGGCATGGATCTTGCAGACTTCGAAGTTATACATGAACCAGATCCTGCTGCAGCAGCATTGAAGGCAGTTGAACTGGTACACAACAAACAGGCCGATATTCTATTAAAAGGTCTTGTTGATACCAAAACATTTTTAAAAAGTGTGCTGAACAAAGAAGTTGGGTTGAGAACCGATAAAATGATGAGTCATGTATGTGTATTTGAAGTGAAAGGCATTGACCATCTGTTATTTTTCACTGATGTGGCATTTAATACTTATCCTACACTGGAAGAAAAAGCAAATATCATCCGCAACACCGTTGAAATAGCTAAGGCGTGTGGTATCACGATGCCAAAGGTCGCACCAGTATGTGCTGTTGAAGTTGTAAATCCTAAAATGCAGCCAACCGTTGATGCATATGAATTAACTCAGATGTACGAACGCGGCGAAATTAAGGACTGTATCGTAAATGGTCCACTTTCCATGGATCTTGCACTTTCCAAAGAAGCCGCAAAACACAAAGGTGGCATTTCAAATCCTGTTGTTGGCGCAGCTGATATTATACTATTTCCAAATATTGATGCCGGAAATATTGCGTACAAACTTCTGGTACAGACCGGCGTTGCCAAGAATGGAAACATTCTGGTCGGAACATCCGCACCTGTCATTCTCACATCACGTTCAGATAATTTTGAAGTAAAAGTAAATTCTATAGCTCTGGCATCTGTTATAGCAGAATCATTAAATCAATAAACATCACGAAAGGATCTCATCATGTCTATCAAAAGTTTAATCATAAATCCAGGATCGACTTCAACAAAAATTGGTGTATTCGAAGATGAAACATTATTATTCGAAGAAACACTCCGTCATACGACAGAAGAAATCAGTGCTTTCCCAAGCATCGTAGCACAAAAAGATTTTCGTAAAAATATTATTCTTACTATTTTAGAAGATAAAAATTTCGACCTTGCTTCACTCAATGTAATTGTTGGACGCGGCGGAATGTTGAAGCCTATTCCAGGCGGTACCTATCAGGTGACCGATACTCTTTTGGACGATCTTAAAGTAGGTATTCAGGGACAGCATGCATCCAATCTTGGTGGCATTATTGCTCGTGAAATCGCTGATTCACTATCAATTCCATCCTATATTGTAGATCCGGTCGTTGTGGATGAAATGGAACCTGTTGCTCGTTTTTCAGGAATACCAGAGATTTCCCGTGTCAGTATTTTTCATGCATTGAATCAAAAAGCCGTTGCTAAAAGATATGCAAAAGAAATCGGGAAATCATACGATTCGCTCGATCTGATCGTTGTTCATCTTGGTGGTGGTGTTTCAGTCGGACCACACCATAACGGAAAGATCATCGATATTTTCAATGCGCTTGATGGTGATGGAGCATTTTCTCCTGAAAGAGCCGGAAGTCTTCCATGCGGTGCACTTGTTAAAATGTGCTTTAGTGGAAATTATACAGAAAAAGAAGTTTATTCTAAGCTCGTGGGTAAAGGTGGATTCAATGCCTATCTTGGAACAAATGATATGCGAGATGTAGAGAAAATGATGGCAGAAGGAAATGAAGATGCAAAAGCTGCAAGAGATGCTTTTGTATATCAGATCTGCAAGGATATTGGCGCCATGTCTACTGTTCTGAAAGGACATGTTGACCAGATCATTATTACCGGTGGAATTGCATACAGCAGTGCAACCATTGCCTCTATTAAAGAACGAGTTGAATGGATCGCTCCTATTACAGTTTACCCAGGTGAAGATGAACTTCTGGCACTTGCACAGGGTGCCCTTCGTGTCATGAATCACGAAGAAGAGCCTATGACATATTAAGAATAACTTGCGTTTTACACCAAAGACCCGCACTGCATAAAGCAATGCGGGTCTTTTTATTTTTGTTATTTACCAAATCTGATTACATTCCAGGAACACTTACCTAATACTGCTTCAAATTTTCCATCTTCAAAATGATAATCTGTTCTTGTAACAGGTCTTACCGTTTCTTTTGCCAGGAGATTTACTGCTTTCATGTCATCCTGTTCCATCACGGAATACTCTAAAAGTCTGTATCCTGAAAATCCTCGCAGATCTGCTTCAAATGCTACACTTTCCTTCACATTTCTATTCACTGCAAAGATCGTTACTTCATCTTTTTCTTCATTATGGACTGCTATTGATTCAATGTCTGTAACATCAGCATGTTTATTTGTATCATGCTTTGTAACATTCATAACAGGCACAAGTGCTGTTCCTCTTCCATATTTGGAAACCTGCATAAAAGGATAGAATATTGTCTGTTTCCATGCACCACCTTCATTATCTGTCATGATTGGCGCGATCACATTTACAAGCTGAGCAAGACATGCCATTTTAACTCTGTCAGAATGTTTCAGGAATGTGATTAAAATCAATCCAACCAAAAGTGCATCTTCAAATGTATAAATATCTTCCAGCAGATGTGGTGCGATCTGCCAAGGTCTCTTTTCCATTGTCTCGCTGTCTTCCTGCATTGCATGGAACCAGACATTCCACTCATCAAAACTTAAGTTCATTTTCTTCTTGCTGCGTTTTTTTGCCTTAATGTAATCACATGCTGCAATGACTGTATGGAGAAATTCTTCCAGATCCTGTGTGAGTGCAAGAAAATCTTCTGTATCATTATCTGCATTTCCATAATACTGATGCAGTGAGATATAGTCCACATAATCATAGGTATAGTCAAGCGTTGTCGCTTCCCATTCTGGGAATGTAGGCATCTGAATGTTGGAACTTCCACAGGTAACAAGTTCGATCGAAGGATCGATCAGTTTCATGGCTTTTGCTGTTTCTTCTGCCAGTCTTCCATATTCTTTTGCCGTTTTATGCCCGATCTGCCACGGTCCATCCATTTCATTTCCAAGGCACCAGGTCTTGATCTTATGTGGTTCTTTATATCCATGGCTGATTCTCAAGTCACTATAATAGCTTCCGGATTCATGATTACAGTATTCCAGAAGATTACATGCATCAGAAATTCCTCTTGTACCAAGATTCACTGCCATCATGATCTCAGAATCCACTTTTTTTGTCCATTTCGAGAATTCATTAAGTCCGAACTCATTTGTCTCAAGACTTCTCCATGCAAGTTCCAATCGTTTTTTTCTTTCTTCTTTCGGGCCAACACTGTCTTCCCAGTAAAAATTGGAAACAAAATTTCCACCCGGATAACGTATGATCGGTACATCAAGTTCTTTCACAAGTTCTATCACATCTTTACGAAATCCATCTTCGTCAGCAGAACTATGTCCCGGCTGATAGATTCCATTATAGACAGCTCTTCCAAGATGTTCTATAAAAGAACCGTACACGCGCTTATCGATCTGTGCAATCTTCAGTTCTTTATCTATTATCATTTTTGCATTTCTATTACTCATTGTAACCTCCAGAGGTTTTTATTTACTTATCCTTTTACAGCACCAGTTGTCATACCATCAATAAAATAACTCTGGAACATTAAAAAGATAACAAAAATAGGGATAATTCCAAACATAGAACCCGCAATCAGTACATCATAGTTGTTACCATATGGTGTCAGTAATGTATTCAGACCAATTGGGAGTGTAAATTTTTCCGCACTTCTGAATACCAGCATTGGCCAGAGCATATTATTCCAAGCGCCCATAGCACAAAGAATTGCCATAGCTGCAAAAGCCGGTTTCGTAATTGGCAACATGATCTTAATACAGATACCATATTCAGTCGCTCCGTCAATCCTTCCCGCATCTAGTAACTCTTTAGGCATTGTCGTGAGGTATTGTCTGAAGAAGAATATCGTCGATGCCGCGCAAAGACCGGGCAGGATCACACCTGCTGATGTATCGATCAATTTTAATGAGATCATTTCCTGGTACAAAGGAAGCATCAGTATTTCAAAAGGAACCATCATCGTTGCAATAACAAGAAAGAACAACAAATTTTTCAGTTTAAAATCATACATGCTGAGTCCATATGCAACAAAAAAACAAATGATCAAAGTCAGTGCAACAGATACCAGTGTCAGGATCATACTGTTCTTGAACCAGTTGAAATATTTGACAGAGTCAGCATTTCCACTGAATAGATATGTATAATTCCCCAACGTCATCGTCGAAACATCAAGATTGATGCTCAATCCTCTTCTGATCAACTCCGTTCCTGGTCTGAAAGAAGCAAGCAGACCTGCAAAAACCGGAAAGATCACAATAAATCCAAGGAACGCGAACCATGCTGTCGCTATGAATGATCCGACTCTTCTCTTTATAGTCATACCTGGTTTTAAAGAAGAAACTTCATTACTCATCTATTTCTCCTCCTTTTTAAATGTGCCATTGAGTGCGAGCTGAATCACATTAATGATCAATGCGATCACAAGCAGGACAAGACCTACTGCTGAAGCATAACCAAGCTGATTTTTCTCAATACCACGTCTATATAGATAACCCACGATCGTCAGACCAATGTTGTTTGGTGATGCATTTCCTGCCCATAACATAAAGGATTCAAGGAACATGGCAAGTCCTGCATAAACACTGATCGTCAAAACATAGATAGTTGTCGGTTTTAATAATGGAACTGTGATAAATTTAAATTTCTGTATAGCAGAAGCACCATCAATGTCGGCTGCTTCATAAAGTGACCCGTCAATTGATTTTAGACCTGATAAAAAGTAAAGCATATTAACGCCAGTCCATCTCCAGCAGCAAAGTACGATCAATGCACCTAGACCGGTCACTTTCACTTTTAACCATTTCTGGGTCGCAAATCCAAACATCTCCATCAATACATTCATCTGACCTGTATGGTACTCAGAAAACATAAGACGGAATAACGTACCCGAAATAACTACGGAAGTCAATGCTGGAAGATATAAAAGTGCTTTCCAGAGTCCTTTTGCTTTTACCAGTCTGCTGTCCATCAGAACCGCATACAGCATCGGAAATGGAATCAGTAAGACAAGTGATAGCAACATGTACTGAAAGCTGTTCAGAACAGCAGTATGGAACACCTTATCAGCAAGTAATTTTGAATAATTTTTAATTCCGATCCATTCAATTCCTGTTGGCTTAATATTTTGGAAGCTCATAGCAATCGTACTGCAGAGAGGATATACCCAAAAAATCAGAAAACTTAAAACAAAAGGTAAAACAAATACATAAGGGGCCGCTTTTTGTGAATAAAGAAATTTCTTTATCTTCATTTCCCTTATTCCTCCTTCTTTAAAGTAAGGAGTGCCCAGAAATTCTTCCAGGCAGCTCCCTTATTTGTTACTATTTCAATCTGCAGTTCTTATTGTTCAAGTGAAATCACTTCCTGTGATGCTGCAAGTGCATCATCTACCGAAGTTCCATTTTCAAGAATTTCATTTAAAGTCACATTACAAAGTTCTTCATTGATGGTCGGGCTGATTGCAACAACGCTGATTTTGCCAATACCATCTTTGATTTGATTCAATACATCATATGGGTAATTTCTGAAGAATGCATTGTACTGGTTGTTATCATCATGAATGATAGATTCATCTGTCCACATTTCTGTGTTACAAACATCAAATCCTAACATTTCCCAGTTCATTTTTTCTCCGTCCATAGACATTTTTGCATAGCAGAGGAAATCTGCTGCAAGTTCTTTGTCTGCTGCCTGCTGTGTTACAACAGTTCCAGTACCACCGATACCTACTGAGTTGTTCTGTCCTTCTTCAAATACTGGACATGGCGCAAGATACCAGTTGCCTTTTTCTTCCGGCATGTAGTTGATGAAACGGCTCATGTACCACATAGCTTTCGGGAAGGATACGATATTGTGATCAAGAATGTTCTGGAATCCAGCTTCAAGATCCACATGTCCATCAGGAGAAACCTGTGCTACACCTGATGCCAGCCAGTCTACCTGCATATTTAACATATTTTTAACTGACTGTAATTCAACATTAGCTTCACCGTCAAATCCACCAGTCCAGTCTTCACCATATTCAGCCATTGCAAGCCATAACCAGTCAGTACCAGCTGTATCTACAGATGTGAAATACTTGCCTTCCTGTCCAACTGCTGCAACGTATTTTTCACCAAATGCTGTATAGTCATCCCATGTCTTGATTGCATCTACATCAGCCTGTGTGAATCCCGCTTCTTCAATCGCTGCCATATTATAGTACATTACAGTTGCTCCAACGTGGAATGGTGCACCATAGTAATGTCCGTCTGCTCCCATATATGTTTCCATACGTGCAGGAACCATAGTAGGCATATAATCTGTTGCTGCATCATCAAGTGGATATAACCACTCGTCAACACCAGCTACCACATTCGGGAACTGTCCTACTTCAACATCACAGATATCAGGAGCACCTTCTCCTGTCTGTAATGACATGATCAGTTTGTTGTGCATATCTGCATATGGATAAGTTGTAAAAGTCACTTCTATTGTTCTGTCTGGATTTGCAGCATTCCACATATCTACCATTTTACCGTAGTATGTATTGTGTAATTCCACGAATGACCACATTTCCATATGTGTTCCATTTGCATCACCTACTGTTGTAACTGCTTCCGGTTCTACTTCACCTGTCTCTTCTGCTGCCGCATCTTCTGTTGCTGCTTCTTCTGATGTTTCTTCTGTTGCTGCTGCATCATCTGTAGCAGCTTCCTGTGTTGCAGCACCACCGCATCCTGTCAAAACAGTCGATACCATTGCTACACATAACAACGCACTGAGTAACTTCTTTTTCATCTTTTTTCCTCCTTAGTCAGAACCCCGCCCGGATTCCATATTGATTGTTCAAATATTTAGCTTTTTATAAAAAGGTAAATTATTTGAGTTTTTAGTTTTGACAAAAGGAAAGTAGTTCATGATACCCATGTTGCAATTGAAGTAATCTTCATAAATATTGTGCAACATTGATACATTTCATTTTGTCATTACCTTATAGCAGTATTATTGCACAACATGATACCATCTGTCAATATTCATTTTATTATTTTGAATAATATTTTAGATATTTCTATACTATGCTTGATTTGTCCCATTTTACCGCGATTTTAAGTCTTTTGACTCGTGTTTATCTTGGTTGACTTATTTTTTTAAAATGTTTATAATAATTTACATAAAGCTAAACATAGCTTCACAAGGAGGACTCCCTGATGTTACATATAAAATCATTGGATGAAGGTCTGGACATTTTCAAAGCTCTCGGTTCGGATATCAGAGTTGAAATCATCAAATTACTACTTCACAACAATGGGCTGAACATGAATGAAATTGCCACAGAGTTGAACATAACCAATGGCGCTCTGACCAGCCATATAAAGAAACTGGAAGACTGCGGTCTCATTACCGTTTCAAATGAATCAGGTGGACATGGAAATCAGAAAAAATGTTCTGTGCATCTGGATAAGATCTTAATTGATCTCGATCAGCTTGAAGACAGTAAAAATCTTTACCAGACCGAGTTAAAGGTTGGACATTTTTCAGATTACAATGTTTACCCGACCTGTGGACTTTCCTCATCAAAAGCAATTATCGGTGAAGTTGATGACACACGATATTTTGCTCATCCAGATCGTTATAATGCCGATATATTATGGTTCACAAAAGGCTATGTCGAATACATTATACCAAATTTCATTCCATCTTCCATGAAAATCGATCAAATAACTATATCTGCCGAATTAAGTTCCGAGGCACCCGGCATTAACGACGTCTGGCCATCTGATATTCATTTTTATCTGAATGACACCTGTATCGGCACATGGATCAGCCCGGGCGACTTTGGCGATGTGAAAGGAATCTTTACCCCAGACTGGTGGTACCCCAACTGGAACCAGTATGGGATGCTGAAACTTCTGGTCATTAATAAAAAAGGAACATTTATAGATGGTCTCCAGATTTCAAATATAACCATTAAGGATTTTAACCTGAATTATAAAAGTATCCTGAAATTTAAGATCGGAGTTCCAGATGATGCTGAACATATTGGCGGACTTACGATTTTTGGTAAAACATTCGGAAATTACAATCAGGATATTAATATACGCATCAACTACAGTCCGATCGAACAGTAGAACACATAAATGCACCCTGCAGTATTCGGTTTTTTTGGCCGGATATTGCAGGGTGCATTTTTAGTTTATTACCAGTATTTGTAAGGACAGTTGTTTTTTAAGACTACTGCCCTTAGCTCTACATAGCATCCACACGCTCTACACATGGCATCGTTCAGTCTGTCGCACTGTCTGCATTGTTCAAGCCTGCTCCGGTACAGATCTGTGTCAGCCTTGATATCATCGTCAAGACGCTCTATATAATCATGAAGATTACGAAAGTATTCTATCTGATCCATATCACCGGTCAGACACTTTCTACAGTATTTCATAAATTATCTTACCCTTATTTCCATGACACTGTGAGGTGGAAGTAAAAACTTTATCTCTTTTCCAACGTGTTCGAACTGGTCAAACTCTTTTCTGACAACTGTTTCTGGAGCCTCAAAAGTATTGTGCGCATGCATTGGTGCCGACAGAATCTGCCCTTTTATTTCTTTTACTTCTAATTCTGCAAAAACTAATTCCATATTTTCCGTATCACTTGTCGAAAGATTGGACAATGTAACTGTAATCCATCCATCTTCTCCCTTTGAAACAGACTCATGAATTTTAGGAACCATAAATTCTTCTGTTACACCAATTTTTTCTGCTACAACATGGCTTTCAAGCAAAGCAGCATTCTGATGTTTCTGATACATATGAAATACATGGTACGTTGGTGTCAATACCATTTTTTCGCCTTCTGTCAGTATGACCGACTGCAGAACATTTACCATCTGCGCAATATTCGCCATTTTAACACGGTCACAGTGCTTATTGAAAATATTGAGTGAAATTCCTGCCACAAGTGCATCCCTCATCGTATTCTGCTGATACAAAAATCCAGGATTTGTCCCTGGTTCTACGCTGAACCAGCAACCCCACTCATCTACGATCATTCCTATTTTCTTATCAGGATCATACTGATCCATGATCGCACCGTGTCTGTTGATCAAAGTCTCTATATGAATAGCTTTTCTTAATGTTTTATACCAGACTTCTTCGTCGAACTCTGTTGCACTTCCCTTCAGTTCCCAGCCTTCAGGATGCACATAATAATGAAGAGAAAGACCATCCATCAATCCATGAAATGCTGGCAGACAGTTACGATGCGTTGTTTCAAGTACCCCTTTTGTCCAACTGTAATCATCTACATTCGGACCACCACAGATCTTGTAGATCGGATTTTCCTGATCATAATTTCTCACATAGGTCTGATATCTTCTATACTCATTTGCATAATGCTCCGGTGTCATATTTCCACCGCATCCCCAATTCTCATTTCCAACACCAAAAAAATCTACTTTCCACGCCTTTTCATGACCGTTTCTTTTTCGAAGGTCAGCCATAGGTGACACCCCATCGAACGTAAGATATTCTACCCACTCTGACATTTCCTGCACTGTACCGCTTCCAAGATTCCCATTAATATATGTTTTGCATCCCAGCTGTTCACACAATTCCATAAATTCATGTGTCCCAAAGCTATTGTCTTCCACAACACCGCCCCAGTGCGTATTGATCATCTTTTTTCTGTTTTCCTTAGGTCCAATTCCATCTTTCCAATGATATTCATCTGCAAAGCATCCACCCGGCCATCTAAGAACAGGAATTTTCATTTCTTTTAATGCTTCTACAACATCAGTACGCATTCCATTTTTATTAGGAATATCAGACTCTTCCCCTACATATAGTCCTTCATAGATACATCTTCCAAGATGTTCAGCAAAATGCCCATAGATTTCTTCCTGGATCTTTCCCAATTCTTTCTTTTCATTAATTACCAGTTTTGCCATAATACCCTCCAATTTTTAATCATCACTTAGCTTCCAGATTGCTCCCCCAGATACTCTGCCCGTTCTGCATCGATGCTGCGGTAAATGTCATGACATCTTTTTCTCCAAATTCATCGTATGCGACTGAACAGACACCCGAATACACAACCTGATCAATTGTTATTTCAATTTTATTTCCATCCTTCATACTCCAGGTTCCATTTATCGCTCCATCTATACTTCCATTTCGATAAAGTGTGATTTCCTCCGAAGTGATCATGCTGCTGGTTATCTTTCTTCCATGATTGATAAATTTATATACTCCTGCTATATCTGTTTTACTATACTCTTCCTGCGTCTCACCACTGTAACGATATGGCAATACCACCGGCCATCCCTCTTCGTTGAAAAACATCTGATGTACCCTTACCTGATGCATTTCGCCTTTCTTTTCAAACCTTGTGTGGAATACCAGAAAATATTTTCCACTTTCTTCATCATAGATTGCAGAATTATGTCCAGGAGAAACAAGTCCCTTACGATCAACGCCCTTTTCTCCTTCATGCAGATTCCAGCTATAGTTTCCCATGAGTTTCATACCGAATTTTTCTGCTGCCCCATCATCAAAAAAAGTCCCTGCAGCACCGGTGCACTCAATCATATCTCTTCCGTCAAAATCATAAAATGGTCCATCTGGCGTTTTAGATCTGCAAACTCGGATATTATAGCCTCCATCCGAATCCAGCCCGCCAAACGATAAGAACATATAATAATAAGCCGTTTCCGGATTATAGATTACATAAGATCCTTCAATACGCAGATGATTTCCACCAAGTATTTTTTTACCATAACCTTTTTCCAGCGGAAAACCTGTTTTCGTATCAAGTTCCAGTACATAAATTCCACCTGAATAAGATCCGTACATCATCCATAAGCGACCTTCTGCATCATAATAAACACTCGGATCTACAACATTCGGATATACAGTCGCATCATAAAAGTCACCATTTTCGCTCGGTGTGTCTGTCATACCAGATCTCAAGATGATACCAAGGTCTTTATATGGACCTTCAATCTTATCAGATACTGCAATTCCAAGACATGCTAACGGAGAACTTCCTTCACAATTACAGTAATACATATAAAATTTTCCATCTTCAAGCTGAATTACATCTGGAGCCCAGAATGTGTCTGTTTTTGCCCACTCGAACGCTTCCTTCATTTCTTCTAATGGATCGTCTATGATCGGATTTGATTTGTTTACTCCGTTTCCTATCATCTCCCAATTCATCAGATCTGTCGACCTGGCACCTGCAAGATGAGATCCAAAAATATAGTACATACCATTATACTTAACGACCGAAGGATCATGTACTGAAACATCATCGAACTGAACATTTTTGTCCTGCTCTGACACCAGCCTGATTTCATCATAGTTTTCTTTTGCTCCACAACCACTCATTAGCATACCTGTCAGTGTAAGCAATCCCACCAATAACCCCTTTTTCATTTTAACCTCCATTTATCATGACCATTCATTATGCTATCACAAAAACCGGCATGCCTTCTTTATTCCAGTCTACTTTCATCAACATAGCATGTCTGTTCGGATTATACAGAGGATTTCCAAGAATTTGTTCTTCTGTTCTCGCATGGTAAACACAGATATCATTCCCATCCTCATCTACCGTAAACGAATTATGCCCAGGTCCAAATACGCCATGTTCCACCGAAGTCTGTAAAACCGGATAGCGTTCTTTTTTCCAATTCAAAGGATCCAGCAAATCACATTCCTCTTCCACAGACATCATTCCCATACAATAATGTATCCCTGTTTCACTTGCTGAATATGTCAGGAAGATTTTTCCATTTCGTTTCATGACCGCGGGGCCTTCATTTACCCAAAAGCCTACACGTTCCCAGTCATAATCAGGTGATGTCAGCAATACCTGAACTGTGCGTAATTTATTAGCAGATTCCAATTCAGCAATATAGAGATTGGAAATCTGTTTTCCAACACTGACCTTTTCAGCCCATACACAATAATACTTACCAGAGTTCTCAAAAATCGTCGCATCAAGCGAAAACGCCCTGAAAGAGAATTCATCTTCTTTTGCACATTGCATCATACCAAGTTCGATCCATTCATCAGAAGTCGGATCTTCTCCTGTGCATTCAAGAACATACGGCCTGATCTGCCAAATATCATCAATATCTCCTGCCGCAAAATAAAGATACCATTTTCCAAAAAGGTAATGAAGTTCAGGTGCCCATACATGGCAACTCATTTCACCTTTTTCGTGTTTTCTCCATATGATTTTTTCTTCAGCAGTCTGAAGCCCTGCCAATGTTCCCGATTTCCTAAGCATAATATGATCATATTCCGGAACTGAAGCTGTAAAATAATATGTGCCATCTTCATGTTTGTAAATATATGGATCCGCACGCTGTAATATCCAGGGTTTATTATATTCAATCTGTACTGACTGCATGATGTATACTCCTTTAAATTTAATTATTTTACATTTATTATAATATAAACTATTTTAGATATGCCTAAATTATATTCTATGTTCGATTGATTTTCAACCTATTTTTTTATTTTAGAGCAACAAAAAAACAGATGTCATCTCTAACATCTGTTTTTCTTTATATTTTATAATAATATTTTAATGATTTTAATATCTGAAATACTATAAATTACGCCATCATTTCTTTTAACTGTTCTGTCAAAAATGGAAGGATTGCTTTATAGTCGCCAACAATACCGTAATCAGCTACATCAAAGATTGGTGCAGTTTCATCTTTATTGATCGCAATGATCAGATCTGATTCTTCCATACCTGCAAGATGCTGAATCGCTCCTGATATACCGATAGCAATGTAAAGGTTTGGTCTGACAGTCTTACCAGTCTGTCCTACCTGCTGATCTTTTTCAGTCCATCCTGCATCAACAGCTGCACGTGAAGAACTTACTTCTCCGCCAATAACACTTGCGAAATCTTCAAGCAGTTTGAAATTTTCCTTGCTTCCAACACCACGGCCACCTGAAATCAGGATCTTTGCGTCCATAATATCCATTTTATCTACAACAGATTTTACAACTTCTACAACTTCTACATATTTATTATTTTTTTCAAATCCTGGATCAAAAACATCTACATCAGCTTTTGCATCTGGTTTTTTGTTCGCTCTCTGCATAACGCCTGGACGAACTGTCGCCATCTGCGGACGGTTGTCAGGGCAAACGATTGTTGCCATGATGTTACCACCAAATGCAGGACGTGTCATACGTAAATTCTTTGATTCTTCATCCACTTCAAGTTTTGTACAGTCTGCTGTCAGACCTGTCTTAACTCTTGCAGAAACACGTGGAGCAAGGTCTCTTCCGATTGCTGTCGCACCATAAAGAACTACCTCTGGTTTATATTTTTCAATTACACTGTACATCGCATGTGTATACGGTTCTGTTGTATAATCTTTCAGAACAGGATTATCAACTACGATTACTTTATCTGCACCATATACTGCAAGCTGATCAGCGAGTGCTGTAACACCATCTCCCAAGATGACTGCAGTAACATTGGTATCTAAATCTGCAGCAAGTTCTTTTGCTTTTCCGATCAGTTCAAATGAAACACCTGAAATTTTACAGTCAACCTGCTGTGCAAAGACAAATATGCCTTTATAATCTTGTAAATTCATTGTTCATACCTCTTTCCCAAAATTAGATAATAAATTTTTCCTGTAATTTTTCAATAATGTAGTCTGCCGAATCCTTCGCATCCAAAACAACTTTTGTTCCGGCCGGTTTTACACTCTTAGGGAAGGACTGAGCAACTTTTGTCGGGGATCCTTTTAAACCGATTTCTTCATCTGCTACAGTAAGATCAGCTCTCGTAATGATCTTTACTTCTTTTGATCTGTAAGCATCAAAGATTCCGCCTGGAGTCATATATCTTGGTTTATTCATTTCGCCAAGTGCTGTGATCAGACATGGCATCTGAACTTTTACAACATGATGTCTGTCTTCAAACTGACGTTTTACAATAACAGTATTACCTTCTACTTTAATATCTTCTGCATAAGATACATTTGGAATATCAAGGTGTTCAGAAATCTGTGGTCCAACCTGAGCTGTATCTCCATCAATCGCCTGACGTCCTGTGATGATCATATCATATTCCATTGTTTTGATCGCTGCAGCAAGTGTTGTAGATGTAGCAAGTGTATCTGCTCCACCGAACGCTCTGTCCGTGATCAGGTATGCATTGTCAGCACCCATTGCCATTGCTTCTCTGAGAACTGCATCCGCCTGAGGAGGTCCCATTGTGATAACGGTAACTTCTGCTCCCGTTGCTTCTTTGATTTCAAGCGCTGCTTCCAGCCCTGCTTTATCATCCGGATTAATGATACTTGGAACACCATCTCTGATCAGTGTACCTGTAACTGGATCCAATTTAACTTCATTCGTGTCTGGAACTTGTTTAATACATACTACTATTTTCACTGTATTGTCACTCCTTATTCTTTTTAGTGGACGACTCCGCATGTATACGGATCGTTTCGGATTAGAATTATAATATGTTAGCAGAAATTACCATCTTCTGAACTTCGCTGGTTCCTTCATAGATTTCTGTAATCTTTGCATCACGCATCATACGTTCTACATCGTATTCTCTTGTATAACCATAACCACCGTGAAGCTGAACAGCTTTTGTTGTTACTTCCATTGCAACTTCTGCCGCAAATAATTTAGCCATTGCTGCTTCTACTGAAAAGATCTTCTGTGTATCTTTTGCAACAGCTGCCTTATAAACAAGAAGTCTTGCTGCTTCTACTTTAGTAGCCATATCTGCAAGTTCGAACTGAGTATTCTGGAATTTAGCGATCGATCTGCCAAACTGTTTTCTTTCTTTTACATAAGCAATGGTAGTTTCAAGAGCACCTGCTGCAAGGCCAAGTGCCTGTGCTGCGATACCAATACGTCCACCATCAAGAGTCTGCATTGCGATTCCAAATCCTTTTCCTTCCTGTCCTAACAGGTTTGATTTTGGAATTCTGCAGTCTGTAAAAATAAGTTCATATGTAGAGGATCCTCTGATACCCATTTTCTTTTCTTTTGTACCAAAAGTGAATCCAGGTGTTCCTTTTTCAATAATGAATGCTGAAATACCTTTTGTTCCTTTGGATTTGTCAGTCATAGCAAATACGATGTAAACATCAGCTTCTTTACCATTTGTAATAAAGATCTTGGATCCATTTATGATGTATTCATCTCCGTCAAGAACTGCTTTTGTCTGTTGTCCGCTTGCATCAGTACCTGCTCCAGGCTCTGTCAGACCAAATGCACCAAGTTTTGTTCCGTTTGCGATCGGCACCAGAAATTTTTCTTTCTGTTCCGGTGTTCCGAATTTTTTAAGTGGCTCTGCACAAAGTGATGTGTGTGCTGAAACGATAACGCCTGTTGTACCACATACTTTGGAAAGTTCTTCAATACACATAGCATATGTTAAGGTGTCACAGCCCTGTCCGCCGTATTCTTTCGGAATTGGAATTCCCATAAATCCGAGTTTTTTCATTTTTTCAGTTGTTTCTGTAGGAAACTGTTCTGTTTCGTCAACTTCCTGAGCGAAAGGTTTTACTTCTTTCTGAGCGAAATCTCTGAATAGAGTTCTCGCCATTTCATGCTCTTTACTTAATGTAAAATCCATGTTTTTGTTCCTCCATTAAATTGTGTTTTCTCTGTAAAGCAAGGGATCATTTATCCTCTATTTACTGTAATCGTAAAATCCTTTTCCTGTCTTCATACCAAGCTGTCCACCACGTACCATTTTCTTAAGAAGTGCATGAGGACGGTATTTTGAATCGCCTGTTTCTGACTGTAATACTTCCATGATCGCAAGGACGATATCAAGACCTACAAGATCTCCAAGTGCAAGTGGTCCCATAGGGTGATTTGCACCAAGTTTCATTGCATTGTCAATTCCTTCTACAGAAGCCACGCCTTCAGCATAAATACCAATTGCTTCATTGATCATAGGAATCAGAATTCTGTTAACAACAAATCCTGCTGCTTCTTCGACCTGTACAGGTGTTTTACCAATTTCTTCAGAGATCGCTTTGATCTTTTCAACTGTTTCAGCTGGTGTATTCAGTCCTGCAATTACTTCAACAAGTTTCATAACTGGTGCAGGATTAAAGAAATGCATTCCAATGACCGGTCTGTCAAGTCCCGCTCCAATTTCTGTAATTGAAAGGGAAGAAGTATTTGTTGCAAAAATACAATCTGCTTTGCAGATTTCCTGTAATTCTTTAAAAGTCTGTTTTTTGATTTCCATAACTTCAAGTGCTGCTTCTACTACAAGATCACAATCTGTACAGATCGTTTTAACACCTGTTGTTATTTTCGCAAGGATCGCATCTGCATCAGCTTGTTCCATTTTGCCTTTTGCGATTCTCTTTTCAAATCCTTTTGCAATTCTGCTCTTTCCATTTGCAGCAAACTGTTCATTAATGTCACAAAGAAATACTTCATAACCTTCTGTCTGAGCGAATGCCTGTGCAATTCCTGATCCCATTGTTCCTGCGCCGATAATACCAACTTTCATTGTAATTCCTCCTGATTCTACTTTTTCATCATATTTTGTTTTCTGTAGTGATCCTTACGAAATTATTTATTCAAAAATGCTTCTACTTTTCTTTTTTCAAGGAATGCTGTCATTCCTTCTTTCTGGTCATAGGATTCAAAACAATCTCCAAAAAGTTTTTCTTCGATCACAATTGCCTGATCCATATCTGTCTGCATTCCATCGTTGATTGCTTTTTTACAGTTACGAACAGCGATTGGTGCATTTTTAGCGATCGTTGCTGCCAGTTTTTCTGCATTCGGCATTAATTCTTCCTGTGTGTAGACTGCATTTACAAGACCAATTCTGAATGCTTCGTCTGCTTTGATGTTACGTCCTGCATAGATCATCTGTTTTGCGATTCCCATACCAACAAGACGTGGAAGTCTTTGTGTACCACCAAATCCTGGTGTGATTCCAAGTCCAACTTCTGGCTGTCCAAATACTGCATTGTCTGAACAGATTCTAATATCACAACTCATTGCTATTTCACATCCGCCGCCAAGTGCAAATCCATTAATCGCAGCTATCACTGGGATAGGGAATACTTCAAGTTTGCGGAATACATCATTACCAATTTTACCAAATGCTTCGCCTTCTTCTTTTGTGAGAGAGCTCATTTCTCCGATATCTGCTCCAGCTACAAATGATTTCTCACCTGCTCCTGTCAGAATCAGACATCTTACTTCGTCTAAATTTACAGCATCAAGTGTTGCATCGATTTCTTTCAAAACAGTTGAATTAAGTGCATTTAACGCTTTTTCTCTGCTGATCGTAATGATTCCAACAGCGCCTTTTTGTTCGTATACAATATATTCCATCCCTATTCTCCTTATATTTTGATAGACATACATAGAAGAATGGGCGAAGCCCATCCTTCCTGTAACCGTTTCATTTAGTTTTTAATCTCTGGATACGATTGTTGAGCAGCCCATTCCGCCACCAATACAAAGAGTCGCAAGACCTTTCTTTGCATCACGTTTCTGCATTTCATGTAATAAAGTTACAAGAATTCTGCATCCTGAAGCTCCAACTGGATGTCCAAGTGCGATCGCACCGCCATTTACATTCAGTTTTTCTGTATCAAATCCAAGGTCTTTTCCAACTGCAAGCGACTGTGCTGCAAATGCTTCATTTGCTTCGATCAGATCGAACTCATCAATTTTCATACCTGTTCTATCAAGTACTTTTTTAGTTGATGCAACAGGTCCGATTCCCATTATAGTAGGATCAACACCGCCGAGCGCACCTGCGACCCATGTTGCCATCGGTGTTACACCGAGTTCTTTTGCTTTTTCTTCACTCATAACAACTACTGCTGCTGCACCATCATTGATACTGGAAGCATTTCCTGCTGTTACTTTTCCATCAGGATTGATTGCTCTGAGTTTACCGAGTGCTTCTGCTGTTGTTCCAGGACGTGGTCCTTCATCTTTATTGAAAAGAATTACTTCTTTTTTCTTTTTAATTTCTACTGCAACGATCTCATCGTCAAATTTTCCTGCTTCCTGTGCTGCAACCGCTTTATTCTGGCTTGCTGCTGAAAATTCGTCAAGTTCTTCTCTTGTAAGGTTCCATCTGGAGTCAGCACAGATATTATCTGCTGTCTGAATCATATGGTAATTATTGAATGCATCCCAAAGAGCATCATTTACCATGGTATCGACCATTTTTCCATTGCCCATTCTATATCCATAACGAGCCTGTGGAAGTGCATATGGAGCCAAAGACATGTTTTCCATACCACCTGCTACAACGATGTCTGCTTCCCCTGTCATGATCATTCTCGCTGCTGTATTAACACATTCAAGTCCTGATCCACATACAACATTCAGAGTCACAGCTGGTACTTCAATTGGAAGTCCTGCTTTGATCGAAGCCTGACGGGCAACATTCTGTCCCAGTCCAGCCTGAATAACACAACCCATATATACCTGATCAACCGCTTCAGCAGCTACGCCTGCTCTTTTTAATGCTTCTTTAATTACAACTGCCCCAAGATCAGCTGCAGGTGTTGTACTGAGTGCTCCACCCATTGAACCGATCGCTGTACGGCAAGCTCCCGCTAATACTACTTTTTTTGCCATATCTTTTTCCTCCATTTTTAATCTAAAACCTCATAATTTCAAGCTTTCGCAATGATTGTTATTTTTTTATCATTGCCCACTATTGACATGATACCATAGCGATATTCATTTTGCAATCATTTTTCAAGCCGACTTCTCATTATCTTTTCCATTCATCATCTTGACTTACATCGCATAGCGATATTCATTTTGCAATCATTTTTCAAGCCGACTTCTCATTATCTTTTCCATTCATTATCTTGACTTACATCGCATAGCGATATTCATTTTGCAATCATTTTTCACCCCCACCACCCCAATAAAAAAGGGGGTTCTAAAATAAATGTTGGGGTGTATGATTGAAAAATCATATACTTCAGCATTTTTTATTTTATAATAAAAAAAACCTCCAAGCGCCAGTCTAGACAACAAACCACTCGGAGGTGCATTAATGCATAATCATTGTATCAATAAGTTCTTAAATATTGAAGAGGTAATTGTAAAAAATGTTGTCCATTCTGATAC
>JAQVCQ010000045.1 GCA_028689715.1 Lachnospiraceae bacterium | reverse complement strand
TAATCACCTGTCTGCGCTTCTTTTACATGTAAGATCGTCTGCGTATTCAGACGCTCTGCGAACATTCTGGAAAAAACAGGCGGAATATGCTGTACGATCGCGATTCCCGGAATCGTATCCGGCATCTCAGCCTTACCATCGGGTCAAAATGAATTTTATCACTTTGTTTATTTCTTAACTATTGACCACATTTTAACATATTTTACTTTAAAAATACAGATAATATCGCATTAAAATTACTAATTTTTTCTTAAGATAGATTTATTGCTACATCTTGTATGTATTTTCAACCAATACCCTACTAATAGATTGAATCATTTGTTAAAATCACATAATAGGGCAGTCAGTTGTACTATTACAGGACTAATTAGAGCAGTCAGTTGTACTATTCCACAAAAAACACGCTCTCGCTTACTTCACACGTAGCAGTACTAAGATTCTACAGGACAGAATCAAGTACTGACGTGCTCAGATAGTTTTTCTACATGAATAGTACAACTGACTGCTTTGTAGGTTGTGAATATGAATATTAAAATGGTTATTTGTAGCAAGTTCATTTCATAATATTTTATTTTGGATTAGGTTTACTGTATAATTTTTTGTTATTTCGTAAATAATCCCTGGTTACTTTAAGTGTGTCTTATGTCGCTTGCGAAGTGTGTTGGCGTATAGCAGGAATATTGCAAGTGCAAGGATAATCAGTACCTGGCCCTGTGGCGGAATGTTATTCCAGATCGCAAGTGGTGTCATGAGGTCTCCGATCAGGCTGTTATCTGGAAGTACAGCGCTTTCCTGTGGCCTGGTATCTTCCTGTTGTGGTGTCTGTGTTTCTTCCTGTGGCTGTCTTGGCGGTGTGACTGGCAGTACCGGTGTGATAACTTCCGGTGTTGTATTGGTTACTTCTGTACTCTGTGGGCTTCTTCTTCCACGTGTGATCGCTGCGGCTGCACTGCCCGGCAGTGTGATCTGTGGTGTCTGATCAAGATTGTCTTCGCCTTTGAGTTTTTCAAGCAGTGTAATCAGTAATAGTACCTGTTCGTCTCCGTCTTCCTGATCCTGTTTCTTGACTGGTTTGACGTATTTTAGGATACGATAGAACAGTTTGTCCAGATCCCCTGTGATCTCAAGCAAATTGGTATACAGAAGAAGTGGTGTGCCTTCTTTTCCAAGTGCTTCCAATACCTCCAGAGTAAGTTTTTCTGAACGTAAGCTTCCGCTTCGCAGACTGCCCTCTGCTTTGACATAAAGTTCTTCTTCTGATTCAAGATCCACATAATCAGGATCCGTGTTCATTATCTGTAAGAATGCCTTTCCTATGCCATGGTAACCGAATCTGTCTGCCATGACTGGGTATAATGTATCAAGTGTGCCTGTATTGCCAAGAACATTGAGGTTCACTGTTCCTGCGCTGATTCCCGACATCGGATCCTGTGCGCTTAAATTGCCTGCGACCATCAGTGAAATCATTCCGGTGCCATAGTTATGAACATTTAAGATGCTTCTGACAAGCGATCTTGTCTGGTTCAGATACAGGCTGTTTCCAAGTGCTTCCAGGTTCTCAAATGCTGTTCTGACTGCAAGGCCTGTTGTTCCGATCGTTCCGCCTGCTGCTGTCAGGAATCCATCTCTTGCTTTTGCCAGACTGTACATGCTGGCGCCAAGGATCGAATCGCCTGCCTGAATATGCAGTGACTCTGCTGCTGTGATCGATCCGATCAGGAGATTACCAGGTGCCTGTAAGTAAATATTTCCTGCATTTGCAGAGAATGCACCTGTTGAATTTACGTTCAATGGTTGGTAACTACTTCCTATGTTCTGGTCTGTATTCAATACTGCCTGACCGCCTGTTCTGATCTGTCCTGTAATATCATTGCCAGTCTGGTTCAGATACAGATGTTGTGTTGTTGTCAGATCCACAGGACCTGTGATCTGTGTCCACAGCGGTCTGCTGGCAGTTCCGATTCCAGCTGCCAGAGCAACCAGTTCAGGTGCCTGGATGACTACCTGATCCGTACTTCCAACGATCGATCCCATTGGTGCTGAAAGTGTAACGCGTCCTCCTGAGATGATCTGTCGGATATTCATATTGCCACTATCTTCTGCTACAGCAACTGTGCCACCTGCGAATGCACTGATGCTTCCATCTGTACCAGCACCCGGGAGCAGATCCATACGGACCGGCGCCACGGAACCGATCTGGTTCTGTGCCCGAAGGACTGCACTTCCTGCTCTGATATTCGTCAGACCAGTGTCTGCTGTTTCTATATTGCCACTTGCTGCTTCCAGTATGACACCTGCACCGCCGGTACCGATCTCTCCAAGAAGCAGATCACCCGTTCTTAACAGGAACTCAGACGGTCCACTGTTCGTCAGGTTCAGTGCACCTGACATCTGGTTCGCAACGACATACATGTTCTGTCCTGCTGTTGTTCCAGACAGATTCAGATCCTGTACGTTCAGGATCGTAATGTTTTCAAGCTTGCTCTTGTTATCCATTGCGATATTCAGATAAGCATCTACATCTGCTGCGTCCAGCCATAAATGACCTGTGTCTGTAAGCTCGATCTGATTAATACGGATCGGATTGACAACGCCTTTAATATAAGCGTCCTGTGCATATACAGTATCTCCTGAAAGTGCCTGCAGGATGAGTCCACCCTGTGACGGTGCTGCTGCAAGGCTTCGCAACATCATTCTGAATACTTTTCGTCCTGTTGTATTGATCCTGATCGGATTCGTCATCGTTCCAAGGTCAGCATCTGTTGTGATCACGATATTGTACCCTGTGATCGCTGCATCGCCGATTCCTGCATCCCTGATGACGGCATCCGGATCTTCAAATGTTAGAAGTACTGTTTCTGCCTGAATGTTTCCGATTGCATAGGTACTTCCTGTTACATGTTCGGTATGTCTTAATTTTTCAATGACGATCTCTGACAGGAATGTTACATCATCTCCATTGGTCAGAATTCCGAATGTATATCCATTCGGGAAAATATAATAACTTCCAAGTATTGATTTGATTGCCATCATGACCGGATTGTACTCATCATCTCTGACTGATCTTGCACTCATGATGCGCTGTTCGATCAGGTCGGATTTCAGATATGTCATGATCTTTTCTTTTGTTTTTGAAGCAGAGTCTGCCACCCTTAATGTATAGGTGGTATCTGTCTCTTCAATGATTTCTTTTACTTCTGTAAAGGTTCCGTCTGCAAGTTGAATCAGATTGATTTTGTCAACAGCATATAAGATCTTAGTCAGTCTGTTACTGATTGTTCCATCTCCTGCAGTCTCTGTTTCTGATTCATAGTAGAAGTATTCACTTCCATTCATAATCGTCAGAACGGAATCCGTTACTTTGTAGAAATTCAGTTTTGTTCCTGCTGATAAAGCAACCGGATTCTGTGTAAATTCTTTTGTAGCAAAGGTCGCATAGCCAGTCTCTCCAAACCACTTCATTCGATCACTGGTCAGATCATAAACTGCATATACAGATCCGTTCTCATCCAGATACATCATCTGTATCTTAGTCGTTCCTGTGACTGCATCCTGTGTGACTTTGATCTGCTGATTCTTGTTCAGATAATAATTGCCATCTGCATCCTGGTCTAACTGTGTTGTCCGAAGTGTTGTGTCATAGGATGTTTTACCATCTGAATCGATCAGAATACCCGGCTGGTAATAGATCGTTCCGTTTGGATTCAGTACGATTCCACCACCCTTACTTGTGTCAAATACGATCTCGCTTTCTGTATCGAACACGACCTTGAGCTTGTTGCTTGCAAGGAACAGTTCATTATAGTAACTTAGGTGTTCCGGTATCGTCTGCAGATCCAGGATCAGATCCTCGTTTTTACTTAATTTGTCATCTTCAAAGGTATATCTGATGTAATGAATGACCTCTGTTCCACCTGTATATTCGATATAGCCTCTTAAGAAATACTTCGTCGTATCGATCTGTTTCTCTGCGACTGCCTGTGCCTCCGTTGTGATGGCTGCCTGATAGATCTGACGTTTTGCTACATCCTTATACACCTGAGTCGTCTGACCAAAATCATCCGTATAAGTCTTCTGGTTCGTCAGCAGACTTAAATAAATTACACTGTTCTCAAGTGTCCTTGCTTCATTCATAACTGCTTCACTTGCTGCTGAGAGTGACACATACACGATCTGCTCTTCTCCTGATGTGGTCAGTGATCCTGGATATAATGCTATGATCCTGTTTGTCAGGAATTTTGTACCATTGTCAAAGATCTGATCTCCACCAACCAGTTTCGATCCGGCTTCTCCTTTTCCGATCAGTTCATACAGTTTTAATGTAGAACCCGTACCCTGGTCTTTGACCGAGAAAATATAATACTTACCACTCGCTACAACGCTTCCATTCGGCAATCTGTAGTTCATATAATCGCCATCTTTTTCAAGACGTTCCAGATTTGTTGTTTTTGATCCAATTCTAAGCTGATAAGTTGTTTTTGAATCTTCTGTACTTACTTTAATATAGAGATCCCCTGCACCCGGTGTACCATCAGGTCTGATTGTATACCCATTTCCATCCTTGATAAATTCTATGGTGCCAACTATTGTTGTAGTGCTGTTCTTCAGGTTGGCTGTTGCTGCTTTGGCAGGATCCGTCTCTGAAGCAACAGGTGATATGCCTGGCAGCATGAATTTCAGTCCTTCAAATGTATATTTACTAAATGTATCTATATCAGGTTTATGAGATTCTCCAGTCAGATCATGATAGAAAACTTCTAAAATATAATCATATCTGTAAGCCTGTTCTGTCTGAAGTAAAGCTTCTGTTCTGGTCAGTTTTACTGTTGTCTGAATATTTTCTACCAGGACTTTCTTTGCCTCTGCAAGTACTGCTTCTATTGTTCCTTCCTTGATCTCACTTCCACTCAGACCGATTAAGTACTTCTCAAGTTCTGTCTTTGCCCCTTCTTCTGTCATCAGTGTGCCATCTACGGTATATGCCTGGGTGATCGTTGTAGAAGCTGTTCCATCTGAAAGAACCAATGTAACTGTACAGGTATAACTATAGTCTGTGTTTTTGCTTAATGTATAGCTTGAGTCAATTTCAATATTGGTAGTCAGTACACTTTGTAGCTCCGTTACCAGATTCGACAATGCCGCATCTGATTCTGGATTAAAGGTTCCCGGCATTTTCTTGTCGGCCTCTGCTTTTGCTTCTGTAACGGTCATTGCCTTTTGTGATTCAGTAATGGCAACTGTTCCAATCCGGTCATTGATCGGTGACGTTTTTGCATCCGTTACAGTCTTTACTTCGCCCACTGCCTCGTCCTGACTGTCTGCTTTCACATTAATCTCCACCAGGATGTCCTCAAGATGCGGTGCTTCGCCAAGTGCGATCTGCGTTGCAAAGATATCTGCTGTAACCTGCTCATACAGATCTTTCAGGCTGTACGTTACATATAGCAAATAACTACTCTGATAAATCGTAATATCCTTATCGGCTACATTGGTCACCTTTTCTGCGATCGTACGGACCTGTGCAAGTTTTACTGTTACTTCGATCTGGTCTGTCACTGCTTCTGCAATTGCTTGCTGCAGTGCTGTAATTTCTGCTGTTGTCATCTTCGCTGTTGTCAGGTCACTTGTGTTAAGGAAGTCTCTGATTGCATCCGTTGCTGCTGTTTGTGCTTCGGCAAGCGTCTGTTTTCTATTGATCTCTCCGTATGTGGATGTACCTTCAAGCATCTTCTGGTATTTTTGAGAATCGATAAATGTTTCTTTTCCATCCACTGTTCTGACCCGGTAAACATAGAATACATCCTTATCCGTACCGTCATTGATGCTACCGATCATAAAACTTCTGTTCTGATCTGCATCTGTTCCGAGATAGGTACTTGTCACGATCTTATTATTGGAATCAAGCAGTGCAAACAGCATGTAGATCTTAATACCATTTGGCAACTCCCAGCTTCCATCTGCATTCTGTTCCACGTACATGGTAATACCATTGGTTCCAATGTGCATCAGTGGAACCTGGTTAGCATCAAATGTTATATAACTGTCTGTCAGATCCTGTGTATCATTGAACAGGATGCTGTTATTCATCGCATCATAAGTGAACTGATTCAGGCTCAGTGTATGTTTCAGGGATGAGATCATAATGACTTTGCCTTCTGCATTCACGTAGATATTGCTTCCATCCGGCAGTCTGTACAGGCGAAGTTCCATCGCTGTATCCCCGATCATAATGTTGGCAGTTGTCTTCGTGTCAAATAAATCCGCCTCAAGTTCCAGTTCACTATTCAGTGTGAGCAGTCCATCCGCTCCCAGTCTATAACCACTGTCCTGACCTTTTGTATCTAAAATAATATACTGGGTATTTCCAGCCATCAGGCTCTGGTCCGGTGTTAAAATAAAGAACTCTTCATATTCACCAGGACTTGTAATTTCCATACCTTCGTAATCTGTTCCATTTTCGTATACAAATAATCTCTTTGCTGCTGGCAGGGTAATGTCTGCGGTACCACCGGCTCTGACCTTCTCTAGATACAACCTGTCGATTGGTGACTGGTTCTCAAGTTCTGCATCCGTCAGCGTTGATTTGCTGATCAATACTTCAAGAAGAGCAAGCGATACATAAATATTACCGGCTGCTTCGATCCATACCTTGCCATTTCTGGCCGGTTCTGCGATCTTGCCAGCTGCATTGTTTCCGCTGTATCTGAGGATACCGATCAGTAGTCTGTCAAGTGCTGATGTTCCAACATTTCCTGCACCTGTGACCTTTAAGGAGTTTGTCCAGATATTTGTTCCCACGAACATTTTTGTTAAAAATTCTGTATCTCCCCTTAATAACTCATCCTGATCCGTATAGGCGCCGTCTCCAAGCAGAAGATCTCCACCATTTAATGCCACATTTAATTCACCTTTTACGTTGTTGATCTCACCATTCAGGATCACATCCGATGCCTGATCTGCTATGATCGTAACGACTGGTGTCTCATCTCCATAGTTCAGTGTCATACTGTTTCTATTCGTGCCTGCATTGACAGAATAGGTGAACGCATTCACATCTGAATTAAATACAGTGATGTCTGACATGATCAGATCGTAATCTGAATGATTATTCACCGTGACATAAGTCAGGTAATTATTCAGGTAGATCGCAAGCTGTCCCTTCAGTTCTCCAGTTCCTGCATCGATTGCAAGCGATCCGCTCTTATCATTATAAATGTAAGGAATGGTAACTGTTTTATTTACATGGTCTACAACGACTCCATTTGCCCATCCGGTTGTACTGATTCCGGTGTAGCTGACATTTCCATCCGGTGCAATGTCGATCACGATACCTGCTGCTGCATCGCCAACTGAGATCTTGCCATTTAAATTAATGACAGAATCGGATGAAAATGTATCATTTACTTTGCTGATCGCTGTGGAAGATACCAGTTCGTCTACCCATCCATACACAGCTTCCAGAATTTTCTTTTTTGCTTTTTTACTAAAGAGACCTACGACCCAGCCAATTGCTTTTGCGATCCATTTTACGACATATCCAATGATCTTAAATACTTTCTGTAAAATCGTATTTGCAACTGCCTCAGCCGTTGCTGTATGTGCATACGTCTTCATGGTCGGTGCAAACGCCTGAATCAGAACATCTGCAGATGCAATCTCTGTATCAGCCGAAGTCGTGATCGATGCCTTCATCTGTCCGTTCACATTGGTCGTTGCTTTTACAACACCAACTGCACCTATGATCTCAGAATCGCTTCTGATCACATGGTTCACTTCCTGTGTCATAGCGATCAGTGATACTGACTCATATCCTCTGATATCTGCTGCGCCGATCGTGATCGTCTGTGCAGAATCGATCGTAACTGTTGTAATTGCATTGGTCAGTGCACTAACTGCATACATCGTAGAACCGCTCTGTGCAAAAATCTTCTGTAGGTTAATGATCGCACTGATCGTTACATTTGCTCCGGTAATCAGTGTTTTGACCGCATTCCCCGTACCGATCAGAATTGATACAAGATCCCTGATATATACAACTGCTTCTGTAGTGTTTTTCGTGACTGCCTGCGCTGCACTTCTGAATGCCTTGGTATAAGTACTGCTGCCACTGACAGCCGATAGATCCACATTTCCATAAGTTGTTATGATCTTACAACCATTTCCAATGATGATATCTGTATTAGAATAAAGTCTGCTTTCTGCTTTCGCACCTGAAATCTCAAATAATCCTGCAGAACCTCCGGTCGCAACTGTATTGATCGCATCCGTCCTGTTCGATGGCATACTGTTCGCTGCAATGACAATGCTTCCATCCGCCAGGATCCTGCTTCCATCCAGAATTGTGATCTGGTTATTTCTGGTCAGTTCATTGGTCGCATTGGATGCTGCTACACTTGCAAGTCCGATTCCTGAGCTGCTGACCTGTGCATTCATCTGATGATCTGTTGCTGTCGTGATGTTCAGGTCATTTCCAGCATGGATCAGTGTATTCTTACCTACTGAAATCAGGACTTTCTGATTTCCTGTATTCTTTATGATAGATACTTCACCTGAAGCCAGCCCTGCACCATACAGAGTGACATCATTACCAGCTTTTAGTTTATCCAGTGCTTCTATTTCTACTGCACCCTCTGCACTGATCACAGCATTGTCACTGATCCTGATCTGGGTATTTAATGTCTCATATCCATTCACGATATAGGCACCAAGTTTGACTGCGCCTACCCCAATTCCTTTAATCGTGATCTGCGTTTCTGCATTTCCTGCTGCATGGATTATTATGGCATTGCCTGCATGAAGCTGCGCATACTCTGAAATGTCTGCATATGTCATCTCATTTGCACGTGCGGTCAGAACCACACTATTCCCATTCAAGACACTATTTCCAGCTACAACTGAATCGATAATGACTTTTGCACTTCCATCAGACAGGATCTGAATGGAACCATCTGATGTGACGACTGTATTGGTACCAATAAAGGACTGTACCGTATTGTTCACATAACTGTCGGTAATGACAATGCCAACACCCAGAACGCTGAGCCCCGTAACTGTAGCATTGTTAATATTGGAAGTGACATGTCCGATCGCCTGTACCACTACATTTCCTTTGGCTGTGACCACTGGTCCCAATATGACGGAACCTGATGGCAGAATTGCACCAATATACGCTTTTGTAACAGAATTCGATTCTGAAAACGTTTCATTTCCACCTGCATTAGCAAGTGATACGCCGACTGAACTCTGCGCCTGTGTATCCATTACTGCATTGTAATCTGCTGTTACATTCAGGTTGCCATTCAGTGCGATCTGTGCATTTCCATCTATATATGCCTGTGTTGATGCTGCCAGTGAAGTCATCGCAAATGCATTGGCTACGGTAACAACACTTGCGACGGTGGCGCCGCTGATCAGTGCATTGGCATCATTATTCTTCGATACAGCAGTTACTTCACCGCTGCCTGTAACATTGATCTGTCCATTGCTTCCTGTAATATAAGCCGATGTGACAGGTTCTATTCTTGCATAGGAATTCTGAATCTTGACATCTACGACTCCACCTGTCAACATCTGTGCCTGTGAATCCGCTTTTGCTTCTGCCAGTGTTGCCCTGATCACAAGATTTCCAGCCTGCACTGTGCTGTCTGTACCATCCAGATATGCAAGATAACTGCCTTTTGCATAGGTATAAATATTAATGACACCAGCTGCGACCAGATATGAAATCGTATTCTGTGCTGCTCGAGCAATTGCTTTTGCAGTTCCACCAGACAGAATACTGATCGTTCCTGTCACAGCAAGATCCGATGCTTCACTATATGCTTTAGTGACTGCATTGCTTGTTGCAATTGCCTGTGAGATCTCTACCTGCAGATAACCGACCTTGGTACTTGCTTCACATTCTGCAAGCGCCTGTCTGCTTCCATCCAGATTCTGGAGTGCTGTTATGTTCAGATCGCCTGCTGCCGTCAGATTCTGATGGGACACATATGCCTGTGTCTGTGCTGCAAGCAGTGCGACCGCTACATTTCCTGTAATCGAATAAATTGATAATGCTACAGGCAGACCCGGTATTCCAGATACGACTGCATATGCATTTGTTTGAGATGCCGCTGCCACTGTAATGTCTCCATGGCTGATCAGCGTTCCCTGACTTCCCATTATATTAGCTTTTGTAACTGCATTTGCAATTGCAGATGCAATGTTTACCTTTACTGCAACTGCTGACAGAGCAGCTCCTGCTCTTGTCTGCGCATCCGCATCTGCCGTCTGTGTACTTGTCAGAAGGATGGATCCTGCTTCTATACGATTGTCTGCATCATTCTGGATCCAGGCAAGATTGGTTCCATCTGCATATGCGGTGCTGATCATGATACCAACCGCTATGAGTCCTGCGCTTGCTGCTGTAATTGCTGCTTTTGCATTGGATCTTCCATCTGCATCCAGAATCAGTGCATTGGTGATCTTGAAATTTCCTTTTGCATATGCCTGGTTCACTGCTCTTGCTGCTGCAAGTGCCACACCTCCGTTGGCAGAGATCAGACTTCCTGTACCGGAATAAATCAGTGCCTGTGCTGCCTGTATGGAAGCATCACGGTTCATATATGCATGCAGGATCACCTGGTCTGCTGTGAGGGCGTTCGACCCATTCAGCCATATGCCTGCGGTTCCATCTGCTTTATTAAATGACAATGCGATCAAGGCTCCTATGACCAGGGCGCCTGCATTAATTCCTGTTGCATTTGTATGTGACATTGCTGTCATATTGTTCTCAATAAGTACCGTACCTGCTACAACAAGATCAGCATTCGACCCCGTTAACAGTGCATGGTTCGTTAACTGATTCAGTGCAACTGCTGCATTCACTGAAACAGATGCATAGGACAGTGTGCCTGATATCAGCGTCACTGCTGCTTTTGATTCATTCACGTCTGCTTCTGTTCCTGCACTGATGAAGAGATTTGTCACATGAACCGAAGCATTTGTTGCATCCAGTAGGGCTTGATTGACTGCTTTTGTTTCTGCATATGCAACAACGAGTCCTGCCGTCACACCACCTGCGCTGACTGCAATATTCTGTATTGTTGAAGAGGTATCCATCAATGCTTTTACAGATACTGTCTGTGCTGTCAGATCCATGGATCTGATCGCTGCTATGGATGCCGTCCTGTTTATTACGATCACGACCGAACCGTTCAGAGCTGCAATACCTAAGCCTCCCGCGATTCCGTTTGCTGTTGCTTTGCTGCCTACCTGACTTAACACTGTGATATCAGCTGCATGAATCCTTCCACCGGTTCCTGCATCGGCTGAAATTGCATTCGAAGTTGCTCCTGTATCTGCTGTGTAGCCTGAAGGTGTAGATCCGATATAGTTCAACAATACCGGTGTTAATTTTACAAGTACCACATTGGCGCCAGCTGCCACTGCACCTGCTGTGATTCCTATTATATTCGCATTGGCTGCAACGTCTGCATTTAAAATAAGGTTAATATTACCACACTGGTTTATAACGACGCCCTGTCCAATAAAAGCATCCATTCTTGTTGTATAGAAAGCAAGTGCGACTGCTGCATTTACTGAAGCGACTCCGCCGCCTGCTGAAACGGTATCAGACCGAAGTGTGGTATCACTATTTACGAGTACATTAAGCGCTCCAGAGATCAGGTCGATCTGAACATCTGATTCCACTGCTGCCCTGACGACTGCATCGTAATTGGCTCTGGATACAGTCAGTGCAATTGCAGTATTTCCAACAGATACACCAGCTGTGACGACTTGGAGCAGTCCATAATTGCTGTCAGCCTGTATGGTCACCTGGTCTGCATGCAGGATCCTGCTGCCTCTGCCAAGGTATGCATTGACAGTTGTATAGATATCAACAGACGCGATGGATGCTGAAAGAGAAGTGCCTCCAAATCCTGCAGCACCAACGATCGTAATCACTCTGAGCGTATAGGTGTCATCTTTTCCTGCTTTTCCACTTTCTACTGCTTTTGCATTTTGATTGTTGATCGCATTAGAACCAGCCAGAGCGTGAATGGTAAGCTTGCCATCCGTCTGGATCTGTGTCTGGTCTGCATATGCAAGTACATTTGAATATAGGATCACAACCGACACACCAAGTCCCACACCTGCACCACCACCAATTGCTACTGCACCGGTGATCACGTCAAGATTGGTATTGTCTATTGCCAGTATCGTAATATCCCCACCGGCTGTCAGTTTACTGCCTGCTCCAATAAAAGCGGCTGTTGTATCCTGAAGATTCTGTACAGGGCGCATTGTGTCTGAACCGGCGATCTGATCTGCTGTTGTCTTGCCATTGGCATCTTTATTCTCTGAATAAACATCCTCTGCTGAGGAGGTTCCCTCTTTATCCTGTGTATTTTGATAAGCCGGATCTGCTGAAACGATACTTGTTGATGTTCCGTTCACTGAACCCGAATTGACGCTTGTATTGCTCTTGTTGCGTTCGTCTAAATATGCGCTGACATCTGCATCTGATTCATTGCCCTGTGCATCTTTCTGGGAATATTTCAGTGTCCGTGCATCAGACTGTGCAAAAGCAGAATCCACATTTGCCTGCGGTTTGATACTGCTACTATTGATGTTTTCATAACTTTCCTGATTCAGTTTAGAACCGGCAAGTACGATCACAACGGTTCCACTCACTGCAACACCACCACCAGCGGCTGTTACTGCATAGGCACTGATCTGTCTGTCTGATTCTGCAAGAACTGTGATCGTTCCAAGTGCCGTTGCCTGTGAATTCGTTCCAATATATGCTGTCACGGTATTATAGGACAGACTGACAAGCAGTGAAATGCCCACGCCTGCTGCACCACCGGCGATCGCACCTGCTGCGCCGGTCAGCGTGTAATGATCCACTGCATGTATCATAATATGATTGCCATTGATCAGATTGTTGCTGCCTGTATATGCTTTCGTTGTGACCTGCATGATCAATAATTCAAACGTTCCACTGACACCACCGATACCACCACCCAGTCCAATGCCTGCTGTGATAATATTTTCTTTGGAATCGGCTTTGATCGTGATCGTACCATCTGCATTCAGTCTGCTTGAATTGCCTGTGAATGCATTCGTTGTTCCAAGGAATTTAACGATTGGTGCCACTGCTGCAACACCTGCATATTCGCCAGCTGCAAGACCGGCTGCTGCGCTGATGAGCAGATTGTCCTGGGATGCCAGGATTCTGATCTCATCTCCTGCGTTCAATACAACTTGGTCACCTGTTGACGCTTCTGTTTTATTTTCAAATAAGAGTACAGAAACTGCACCTGCAACACCTACGCTGCCAGCCACACCAAATGCGATCAGCAGTGTTACAAGATCCGTATCTGCATCTGCTCTGACAAGGATATCATCTGCAGCATATATATGACTGCCCTCACCGATCAGGGCGCTTACCTGGTTATCTAATATCGTAACTGCTGCCGTTGCACCAACGCCAACACTGCCAGCTGCCGAAATGCCGCCTGCGAACAGATAGATCCTGGTCACATCCACTGCTTCGACTTCAACATCCGACTCACTGTCATCATCTAAATCACTTCCTGAAGAAGCGATCTGACTTGAAGCGGTTCTGACTTCTCTTGCATTGACTGCGGTATTCTTTCCAATCAATGCCTTGACCTTATTATTTACAAGAAGTGTATTTACAACACCTGTAACACTGACTGTTCCTGATATTGCACCACTAACTGAGAGCATAAAGATCGTGCTCTGGTTATAGGCATTGACGATCACGCCATGTCTTCGCTCAGCCCTGTTCGTTCCAGGAAGTCTGATTCCTGAATCCATTGCCTGGTTCACTGCATAGCCTGTGATATGAGAATCATCACCAGTCTTGGCTGTGACCTGGTTGCTAAGAATTGCTGTATGGATCGTTGCGCCAACTCCAACATTGCCGGCACCTGCAACACCACCTGCAGCACTGATCAGTTCATTGTTCTGCTCTGCGATCACACCAACGCTGTCCTGTGCCGTCAGCTGATTCTTGGTTCCGGTCTCAGCAAGTGTCTGTGTTGTCATTACAACGACCGGGATCGCACCTGCAACTGCAACTTTGGCTGCTGCGCCTGCTACCGTTACAAGAAGTACTCTGTTCTCTCCAGTTGCCTGGATCACGATATTTCTTCCAGAAACGAATACACATTCCGCACCGGTAAGTGCTTTCACGCTCTGGTTAAATACATAGACTGCCACCGTTGCGCCCGCTGCGACCTGTCCGCTCGAAACTGCAAGTGCTGTTATGATAAAGATCTGACTGATGCTGCTGTCAGCAAGGATCAGAATATCTCCATTTAATGTTTCCCAATTGTTATAGTCACCTGCCTGCGCCAATGTGGCAGACTCTGTGATCACAACGCCAAGTGTTCCCGCAACCGTTGCTGTACCTGTTGAACCCGAAACGGAAACTAATATATTAATCAGTTTTTCAGTATCTGCAGCACTCAGTCTGATTTCATTACCAGCCTTGAATGTGTTATAAGAACCTGTTCTTGCTGTTGTTGTGTCATCGATCACGATCACTGCAACAGTTCCTCCCACTGCCACACCACTGCTTGCAGATGCGGATGTTGAGATCAGTGTCAGTGCCTGATCATTTTCTGCAAGGAGTGAAATCGAATCGGTCGCTGTAAACACGACTCTGTCACCAGTCTTCATCAGGATCACATTACTGCTGTCTATTGCTGTAATCGCGCCACCAATAGAGGCGCCACTTGAACCAGCTGCCAGGGATGCTGCTACTGTGATGACCCAAATATCTGTGATTGCTTTTGCACTGCCTGTAATATTGGCTGCCGTTATCTTGGTGTCATCACCGATCAGTACCGCAACATTGGTATTGTTACTTAAAAATCCTACTGTCAGTCCGACTCCTGCGTTCGCTTTACTAATAGAAAGTGCACCGCTGATCAGCCTGCTATTTTGATGATCCAGTGCTGTCTGAAGTAAATCATTCTTACATTCGATCGTTACGTTCTTACCGATAGCGGACTGCGTCTGGTTGGTCAAAAATACCATTGCCATAGAACCTGCGACTGCCGCATTGGAATTTCCTGCAACGATGGTTCCTGCAAACGCTTCCGCATAATAGTTCACAGATGATAAATAATTTAACAGATCTATGACTTTTAACAGATCGTCCATACCAAGGGTCACACTGACACTGTATTTTCCTGAGGATCCTTCCGTGGTCGTCAGATTGATCAGCCCTTTTTCTTTTTCTGAAGCGGCATCTACTGTAAATAAAGTGCTCTCATCGAACGGGATCTGATAATCGCTCTGGTCAACTTTTTCCTTGTGTGCATTCATGGTGAGAGAATCAGCAATGATCAACACACCTTTCAGACCGGAGTCATCCCCGATCAGAATTTTTGTATTATTCTGTGCATAGATTAATGCAAAAGCTGCACCAACTGCTACCTTCGTTCCAGTCGATACACTTGCACTTCCTGCACGTACAGCATATTTGCTCTTATCAATCGCATTCATGGTAATGGCTTTGCCACGTAGAATGCTTCCATCTTTTACTACGATCAGCGTGTCCGCATTTGCTATCATCACTGCAACAGCACCTGCAATATTGGCATCTCCACCAGATCCTGCTACACTGCCTGCGATCGCCTGTGCGCCAAGCAATCCTTTGTATTTTCCATCCATGTTCTGGGTCAGTGTCGCATCAACGGTAATATCACCATCATTGTCCGAAGTTGCCTGATCTCCACGTGCGACCAGTTCCCCATCGATCGTAACAAGTGCACGGTTCAGATTGGTCGTGACCGCTACACCCAGACTAAAGTTGCTTGCATTATTACTGAAGAGTGTTACCGCTGCTCCAGTTGCCATGGTCAGGAAGTTGCCATTATTTTCTGCATCAAAACCAATCCTTTTTGCGAAAAGGATTCCTGACTGAAGGATCTGTGCGGTATGTTTTGTTACGTTAACAGCAACTGCTGCTGCTATGTTGATTGATTTACTTTGTTTCGCTGTAGGATCAACTGACTGTCCTGATACCGGGGTAGAGGTATTCTGGTTCGCTGTTGTTTCTGCCTTTGTCGTATCCGGTGCCGATGTCGTTGCAGTTTTCTGCGATTTCATTGCTGATGTTGACAACGGCAAATTATTTATTAACCCTGTGGCTCCGGTCATGACCGGATTGGCAAGCGTGTTTAATTTATTTACGATTTTTGCATTCATGGCTCCGGTCGGTGGATAGGTACCAGGGCTCATATATTTTTCTACGTTTCGGATTTTTTCAAGATACCGATCCAGATTTGCTCCTGTTACGGTCGCAAGCGCCCGGCTCTCATCTGCATCAAATGTTCTTGCATCCAGTTTTGCACTGCCTGCAATATCACCCTGTCCAAGGAACTGTGTTGAAACATCCGAAGTTGCAAGATTGACTGCAACGGCTGCCCCAACTGCTGTTGTACTTCCACATGCAAATGCACTTGCTGCTGTGTAAGTCTCGCCACGCTGTGCACTGTAGAGATAGAGATTGACAAGCTGTGGTGTTTCTCCTTCTTCCACTACTGTTTCTATGCTGTCAGTTCCGGTTGTCTTGATACTGGTATGCTCATCCACAAATGCTCTGACTGTGTTGGTAATGACACCAACTGCTGCGGCTGCATCCACGGAAATGCTTTTTGTACTTGTTGTGTAGGCACTGCTATTTGGGTCAACAGGTGGCTGTCCCAGCACAGGTGGTGCAACAACTGCTGCTTCCCTGTGTGCGATCGGATCCTGTCCTGCCACAGCAACTGTTTCAAGATCATTGGTCAGAATGGCTCTGATATCAAGTGCCCCTGCCTGTACGGTTCTGTATTGTCCTATTCCTGCTTCAGAAGTTGCATCGACCACACTGATCGCTGCTGCTGCGCCGACGCCCACTGATTTGGAAGAACTCTGTGCGCCGGTTCCATTTTTATTTTTATCCGGTGCGCCCTGTTTGTCTGCTGAAGAAGTTGCTGTGGTATAGAGCTTCTGGAATCTGTCTGAAGTCAGACTGATCGTATCTGTAACTTTGATATCTTCTGCAAGCGCTACAGGAAGATCCATGATCACTGCCTGTGAAAGGGCTGTTACGACCGTAACGGCCACAGCACCTGCAATGCCGACATTCGATGCACCAGCACCAGAAACTGCTGCTGTTGAGATCTTGCTTCCAAGACCATCTGCTTCATCATTGCCACCAAATCTTGAACGCATGTAGGCTACCAGTGCTTCTTCCAGTCTTGCCTTGGTCACTTCGGCTGTTAGAACTGCTTTGCTTAAGAGTTCATCAATTGCAGTACTTCTACCCGTCAGCAACAGATCTATCATGGTGGACGGTGTTAATAGTACATCAAAAAATTCTTCCATTAAAGAATCGACGACTGCTTTGACAAGATCCGATGAGATCTCAGCTGTGTCTTCATTTTTCAGTTTTGCAACAAACACTGCTTTGATCGCCTGATCCACTGCCGTCTGGTCTGCCACAAGTTCTTCTGCTGTCCTTCTATCTGTTTCAGGAAGCTTGTTGTTCTGTGTGATCAGTTCCTGCTCGATCAACTGTTGCAAGGTCTCAGTACCGGTCATGTTATCTTCCAGTACTTTGATCAGCAGATCGGTTCCCTCAACACTGATAAGATAGGTCACGAGACTTTCAAGGATCTCTTCCACAGTTTTCTTCTGTGCTGCTTCGATAGAATCTGCTTCGATCTTAAGGTTCTTCGCCTGAATCTTAGATGTTCCAAAAACTGCTTTGTTCTCTGTTGTAACAACATTGACTGCTACTGCAACGCCTACACCTGTCGTAGACTTTGTAGCACTTGCATTGGCTACAATAGACGCATCCGTATCCTCTTTTGCGATCAGACTGATCAGACCACTTTCACTGTACCCTTCAATAGCCCGGGCGATCAGTGTCAGACCATTTCCGATCTGTGCCACTACGGAATGCTTCATAATATTCACTGCAAACGCTGCTGCGACTTGAACATTTCCTTCACTGGTCTGTGCCTGCTGCCTGTTTGCACTTAAATTGTTAACAGAACTCTTATTAACATTTTTAGTATTGGATTTATCAGACAGGTCAGAAGCTGCACTCAGATTCTGATCTGCTATCTTATCTGCTTCCCCTTTTTCCTGTAACTTGGCTACGGCCTCAGGGTCTTCAGGACCTTCCGTAGTCGGTGTGGTCGAAGACGAGGATGCTGCCGGTGCCGCTGCTCCGGTCGCAGATGCCTTGGCTTTTCCATTCATCCGGTCGATCGACCTAGCTGTCACGGCTATATTTCTGGCATTTAAGCTTCTATTATTATATGCTTTGGTTGAATCATTGTAGACGCTGACTGCAAAGCTACCGCCAACTCCTACGCCGGTTCCAACTGCCGCTGCATCGGATGCAAGCGTTCTGACAATCGTGCTGTCTGCAAGTACAACAGCATCTGTCTGCAGATAATCAATTGCTGTTCCGCTTCCAAGCATTGCTTCTGTAGAAAATCCGGAGATGTCAGTTGCAACGACCGGTACGATTGCTGTACTACTTCCTGCACCCGCTGCCGCATAAGTATTTTCTGTAACTTTACTCTTTGCTTCCACCTGAATGGAATTTAGAGGAACACTTCCTTCGTGGATCAGGATGACGCCATCTTCGATCTGAGCAAGCACATCACCACCTATGATCGCTACTGCAATCCCGGCTCCGATTCCGATTCCGCTCTTACTATATTCTGTCTTTGAGATCGGGATCGTGATTCCAGCTACATTCAGACTGAAGTTCGTTCTCTTTCCGGATGCATCTGCAACGGTCACATAAGCTCTGTTGGCATTTGCTTTTACGATCACGTTGCCACCTTTTACATGGTAGGCTGCACCACTTCCTAGAATCGCCTGTGTCTGGTCAGATACGATATGAACTGTAATCGCACCACCCAGACCAAGTTCTGTATTTTTTGTTGGAATATGTCCTGATTTTGAAATCGCTGTTGAAGTGCTGTATCCGGACTGTGCATTTAATAACAACCCATCTGCATAGATCTGGCCGGTCTCGACCTTGGCGTTATTGCCATGGTGATAGATAACTAGCGCGATTCCAATTCCAAGTGCCCTATCCGGTTCTGCTTCTGTTGGAACGCCCGGGACAACAGTTGGTGTCTTATATAAAGAACCATCTGCTTTTACAAAAGAATCCGTTCTTGCATAGGCATTCAGATTCAGATCGTCCTGTGCTGATACGTTCTTTGTTATATTGATCAGTACCAGGTTCTCATTCGAAATGTAACCAATTCCAAGCGAACCCATTAACTGCGTCGTACTCTTTGGTGTCGTAGAGGTTGGTTCTTTTTCTGCTCCTTTGGTTCCGCTTGTGAACAGATTGCCGATCAGATTGGATCCTGTGATCGTAGATGCGATCTTACCAAGTAGGCTCTGATTATTTGCTTTTTTGACACCGAGTAAGCTTTCTGCATATTTAATTGCACTTTTTGTTTTGATCGTTCCAGTCGATTCGTCTGCCGGAATGGATACTGCAGCGCTATCACTTCGGATCACAGAATCTGATAGCAGACTTATCAT
>JAQVCQ010000152.1 GCA_028689715.1 Lachnospiraceae bacterium | reverse complement strand
GGTTGGAAGCATATCCATACGGAGTAGCTTATGATATTCTGTTCCTTTTTCTTCATCATAATATTCAAAGAATAGTCTGATACACTCATATGCCTTTTTGATTGTGCTATAGGAGTATGATTTCTCAAGCCTATCAAAGTATTCCTGAAAATCTCTTTTTAATAATGACTGCATATACTGATTACTGATTTTGTCGTTTAAGATCTGGTTTTTAATTGTTACATGCTGCCTTGTTATTGTTGTAGTCTTTCGCTCAATTTTTCTTTTATTATTTCCGCAATAGCCTTTCATTAAGGCATTACAATAAAAATCTGAAATCTCATCACCAAATGTTCGTTTCATTCTTGCTCGTTCTTTTGTTATATTGGTTTTCTCTTTCAGATTCATTTTGATTTCTGCATCTAAGGTTGATTTTGATGAAGTGGATGTAATCCATTTCCCATCTACTTTTTTTCGTAGTCGAAAACGATCCTCCTGTTCGTTGTAATACATGCTCCCATCCTGGGAATTATCATGTTGAAGATTCCATAACCTAGTTTCTTCCAATTTTGTGATTTTGTCTTTCTTGTTCATTTAAATATCTCCTTTGCAATTAATATGATTGCTTAGGATGTAAGAATCCGTGTTCTTTTCATTTTTTTATCATAATTTTGTTGCACGAAATGTTGCACGGATGCGATTTTGGACACGATTTTTTGATTTGTTGCACGGAATGTTGCACAAAAATATGGTGTAATTTGTGACAAAATATGACAAAACGAAACCATTCAATTCAACAAAAAAACCCGGCAAACACTGATGTTTACTGGGTTTTACCCATATTCTATATGTAGCAGGGGAAGAGGGATTCGAACCCCCGTGAACGGTTTTGGAGACCGCAATACTGCCGCTGTATGATTCCCCTAAATATAAGTTCTACGCTTCTTAATTTGTTCTGCGAAGCGAATCACCGAGTTGTATTATAGCATATAAAATTATGATTATGCAAGATAAAGTTTATTTTTATCACAAATAAAATGACCCTGATTACTATACCAGATCTTCTGCATCCATGACTTGATAACCGGCATCCTCCAGCGCTGCAACAAAAATCCCTTTTCCCTGGATCAGTTTTCCCTGGAAAGATCCGTCATAGATCTGATTCACGCCGCATGTAGGGCTTCTTGACTGTAAAATTGCTAGGTCAATATTTTCTTTCTTTGCATATTCCATGGCAAGCGAGACCCCATATCTAAATTCAGAGTCAATATCTCTTCCGGTTTTCGTTCTTACAACCCCGTCAACTAATTCAGCGCTATCTCTGGGTGCTCCAAGTCCTGCCATCACTTCTGGACATACAGATATCACTTCGTGACCCTTAATATAATCCATAACATTCTGGTTGTAATTGTTTCCACCATTATATTTGCAATTTTCCCCTATTAGGCACGCACTTACAAGAATTTTCATGGTATACCTCGCTTCGTTTTTAATAAAACTCTGATCGCTGTTAAAATAATTATTGCTAGTATACCATAAAAATACTTAGAATCAACTTATTTATTTTTCAAACTGTAACCTTACCCACCTAATTCATCGTCAAATAAGCAGCTTATTTAATTCTTCCACATGCTTTTCCAACTCATCATTTGTAACATCGGAAAAACTTCTCAAAGCTCTGATTGGCAGATAACGAAGCATGGCTTCCATCATGACAGCCCAGTTCTCATCATCTGTTTCCGTCAGTCCTGCTGCCAGGGGAACAATTGCTTCTTTGACATAATCTCTCAATAGCGGATGATTCATGACATCGCCAATCATTGTATTCAGATCCAAATGGACCGGTATTTCTGTTTCACTGACGTACTCGACCGATTCTGTAAAGTCTATTTTTCTGGAAGAGGTGCCTACTAAAATATCATAAGTACCACTTGCCGCATACCAGTCGTTGATATTTTCGTTGAACCATGCAAATGAACGCTTTTCAAGCGTCATCGTAACAGTCTTGCTTTCTCCAGGCTGTAACGAGACCGCCTCAAACCCCCTAAGTTCTTTTTCAGGTCTGATCGCTGCACCGGTGTTATCTTTTACATAGAGCTGAACAACTTCTTTTCCTGCCATATTTCCAGTATTTGTCACCTTGACTGCAACAGTCAAAGTACCAGATTCACGCATGCTGCGTCCACTTAACACAAGATCAGATAGCTTAAAAGTAGTATAACTTAAGCCATGTCCAAATGGGAACCGAACTTTCATCTTCTTTGAATCATAATAGCGATATCCTACAAATATACCCTCCTGATAATAAACTTTCTTTCCTGTTCCCGGGAAATTCAAAAAAGATGGATTATCTTCAAGTCTGATTGGAAATGATTCTGCAAGCTTACCGCAAGGATTCGATTTCCCGGATAAGATTTCTACAAGAGCTTCTCCGACGCCCTCACCTCCAAGATATGCTTCAACGATCGCATTCACACGATCTGCAAAGGGTAGTTCTACCGGAGACCCATTATGCAGCACTACAACCACCTTTTTCTGCACTTTGAGAATCTCTTCAATTAACTGATACTGGCACTCCGGAAGTCTCATATGTTTTCTGTCATATCCTTCTGACTCGAACAAATCTGGTAATCCTGCAAAAACAACAACTTTTTCAGCCTGCTCTGCTACTTTGATCGCTTCTGCCACCAATTTTTCGTCATAAAAATCCTCTTTTGTGGAAAATCCTTCTGCATATTCAATTTCAGTATATTCTTCCATCATTTCTAATGTTGATGCAACATGAGATGCGTGAATGTGGGAGCTGCCGCCTCCCTGGTATCGTGGCGACTTTGCAAACCCTCCAATAAATGCTATTTTTTCACTACCGGCTTTAAGCGGCAGAACATCATCATTTTTCAGCAAAACAATACATTGCTTTGCTATTTCTACTGCCTTTTTATGGTCTTCTTCTCTGCTGAATATTTCATCTTTTTTATTTTCAACATAGAGATATACAATGTTCAATATTCTCTCCACAGCCCTATCAAGGACTGCTTCTTCTAAGATACCGCTTTCTACCGCCTGTACGATTCTTTGATCATTGGTTCCATGACTGCCCGGCATTTCAAGTTCAAGACCGGCATCCAATCCGGCTACTCTGTCACTGACCGCACCCCAGTCAGACATGACGTAACCTTCAAACCCCCACTCCTCTTTTAAAATATCATTTAATAGTTTTTTGTTTTCCGATGCAAAAATACCATTGATTTTGTTGTAAGAACACATCACTGTCCATGGCTGTGCCTTTTTAACAGATATTTCAAATGCCGTGAGATATATTTCACGCAAAGTTCTCTCATCTAATTCTGAAGATCCTGTCATTCTTTCATGTTCCTGATTATTTGCTGCAAAGTGTTTGATAGATGTTCCAACATTCTGCGACTGCACACCTTTGATATAGCTGGACGCCAGTTCTCCGGCAAGATAAGGATCTTCTGATAAATATTCGAAATTACGACCACATAATGGAGATCTCTTTATATTTACTGCAGGCCCAAGCAATACTGACACACTTTCTGCCTGACATTCTTTTCCAAGTACCTCGCCCATGTCCTTCATTAAACTTCTGTCAAAACTACAGGTAGTCGCACAAGCTGCTGGAAAGCACACTGCCTGAATACTATCGTTCACTCCAAGATGATATGCCTCATTAGATTGTTTTCTGAGTCCATGCGGTCCGTCACTTACCATGACAGAGGGTATTCCCAAACGTTCAACCGGTTTTGTATACCAGAAGTCAAGTCCTGAAAACATTCCTGCTTTTTCTTCCAATGTCATATTTCTAACAAGTTCTTTTATATTCGTTTTCATCTAAGATTCTCCTTTATGATTTGTTCTAATCTATCATTAGCATAGACGCAGCTACATGTTTATCAAATTATTATGATTTATATCATACTTTTATGTTATTATAAAAATCACAGACAACTGCGCGACATGACAATTGTGTCATAACTTATTTTAAAGCCTCAATTTGATTGAAAGGAGAATTTCTATGTCATATGAAGAAAGGGATCATCTGACTGAGATTGATATAAGCCTGGAACAGGAAGTATTTGAAAATCGCGAGCTTGAGCGATCACATAACAGA